>JANMLN010000023.1:0-23028 GCA_031372565.1 Gemmatimonadota bacterium
GGTCTTCCACGAAGATGTCCGCCGCCCCCGAGAGGCCGCGCAGCACCGACGACTTGCCGGCGTTGGTATAGCCCACGAGTGCCGTGCGGAACGATGACTTCCGCCCCGCGCGCTGCACCGCGCGCGAACGCGTGACGTCGGCGAGCCGTTCCTTGAGCACGCGCAACCGATGCCCGATCAATCGCCGGTCGGTTTCGAGCTGCGTTTCACCTGGGCCGCGCATGCCGATACCACCGCGGAACTTCTCCAGGTGGGTCCACATGCGCGTGAGCCGCGGCAACAGGTACTCGAGCTGTGCCAGCTCCACCTGCATCTTCGCTTCGGCACTCCGCGCACGCACGGCAAAGATGTCGAGGATGAGTTCGGCGCGGTCCATCACGCGCTTCCCCACCGCGTCCTCGATGGACTTGCCCTGTGCGGGTGAGAGCTCGTCGTCGAACAGGATCAGGCTCGCGTTCTTCTCCACCGCGAGCGCGGTCAGCTCCTCGATCTTCCCCTTGCCGAGGTAGGTGCCGGCGTGCGGGCGGTCGAGTTGCTGGGTGAGCGAGCCCACCACCTGCGCGCCGGCGGTGTCGGCCAGGCGCGCGAGCTCCTCGAGGTGCTCCTGCACGATGTGCTTGGCGTGCGCCCCCTTCCTCGGTGCGCCAATGAGGATGGCGCGCTCGGTGGGCGGGGTGAGTTCGTGAAAGGTGCGTGACATCTGCTAGCGCCCCCGGCGCGCGTTGAATCGACCGGTGGCATCAAACGGGCGATTGAGCTCGCCCACCGGCGTACCGACGGTCACGTCGCCCTTGACGCGATAGTTCACTTCGCCCTGCGTGAGCAGCTGCACGATGACCATCCCGAGCGTGCGATACTCGAACGACACGGGCAGCCGCACTACCGACGAATCCTTGGCGGGGATCTGCAGCCGTTCGAGTGGAAGCCCGATGCCCACGAGCGTGCTGTCGGCATACAACGAGTAGGCCAAGCGCCGGATGTCGATGCCGAACGGGTTCGGATTCTTGACGCTCAGCACCACATCGATCGTCGCGCCCGACAGCGCGACATCCTTGAGCGCCACGCTCCGGAAGTCGACGACCGGCGGCTGCGGGCGCAGCGAGGCGCAGGCACTTGCGACCGAGGCCATGAGCACCAGCGCCGCCATGCGAGCGGCATGTACAACACGCCATGTCGAACTCATGCAGGCCTCGCTTGGAGTGCCGAGATGATGCGCGTACCGGCTTGCCCATCCCACCCCTCGGGGCGACGCAGTCCGGCAACGCGCGTGACCGCTGCCAGCGCGTTCACAAGATCAGCCGGGTCGGGCACGAGTCGGTTGGTTCCCTCGGTGATCGTCACGGGGCGCTCGGTGTTGGGGCGCACGGTCAGGCACGGAATGCCGAGCGCGGTGGTCTCTTCCTGCAGGCCGCCGGAGTCGGTGATGACCGCGTAGGCCTTGGTGACGAGCTGCAACATGGCCTCGTAGGGCACGGGATCGGTCATGACGACTCGACCGGCCTCGATGCCGAACTCGGCCATGCGGGCGCGCGTGCGCGGGTGCGCCGGAAAGGTGACCGCGCGTGTCTCGGCGATGATTCGCAGCGCTGCCATGACGGCCGCGAGTCGCGCGGGCTCGTCCACATTCGACGGCCGATGCAGCGTCACCACGATCGACCCATCGTGCGCCCACGCGCCGTCGGCACCGGGGGCGAGCCCCAGCCGTGCCAGCGTGAAGTACAGCGTGTCGATCATCACGTTGCCCACGAACACGATCTCCGACTCGGGCTCGCCCTCGGCGCGCAGTCGCACGTCGGCGTCACGCGAGGGGGTGAGCAGCAGGTCGGCGAGTCGATCGGTCACGAGCCGGTTGATCTCTTCGGGCATGCCGCGGTCGTCGCTGCGGAGCCCGGCTTCGACATGCGCGGTGCGCAGGCCGAGCTTGGACGCCACGATGGTGGCCGCCATGGTCGAGTTCACGTCGCCGTACACGAGCATCCAGTCGGGACGGTGCTTTTCGAGCACCGGCTCGACGCGCTCCATGATCCGCGCCGTCTGCACGGCGTGCGACGCGCTCCCGACGGCCAGGTTCTCGTCCGGCTTCGCGATGCCCAACGTCTCGAAGAACGAGTCGGACATGACCTCGTCGTAATGCTGTCCGGTGTGCACGATGACCTGCGCCACGCCCGCGGCCACCCCGGCGCGGTACACGGGGGCCAGCTTCGGAAAGTTCGGTCGGGCACCAACGATGTGCAGGATCTTCATGTGATCACTGATGTCGTGAGCGAAGCGCCAACGCGGCGCATGAACGTCAGGGCGTGGGCAGGGCGGTGTTCGAAGGCCCCTCGGCGCCATCAATCTTCTCGCGCAGCCCCTGCCACCAGGCGAGGCGCTTGCCGATCTCTTTCTCGAACCCGAACGGACCGGGTTCGTAGAGCGTCGTGTCGGCGATGGCGTCGGGCAGGTATGCCTGTGGAACATAGGCCTCAGGCACTGCGTGCGCGTACTGATACCCCGCACCGTAGCCGAGGGACTTCATGAGCTCCGTGGGCGCGTTCCGGATGTGGAGCGGGACGGCAGCCGCGGGGTGTTCGGCCGCGAGCGCCTGTGCCCCCTTCCAGGCGGCGTACACGCGGTTGGACTTGGGCGCCGTGGCCAGATAGACGCAGGCCTCGGCGATGGCGAGTTCGCCCTCGGGGCTGCCAAGGAAGTGAAACGCGTCGCGTGCGGCGATCGTGACGGTGAGCGCCTGCGGATCGGCCAGACCGATGTCCTCGGTGGCAAAGCGCACCATGCGCCGCACGATGTACAGCGGGTCCTCCCCCCCGGAGATCATCCGGGCCAGCCAGTAGAGCGCCCCCTGCGGATCGCTGCCGCGCAGCGCCTTGTGGTAGGCGCTGATCAGGTTGTAGTGCTCCTCCCCCGACTTGTCGTAGCGGGCGACCCGCTGCTGCAGGGCGTCGCGGATGACGGCCAGGGTGATCCGGCGATCCTCGCCCATGAGCCCGCTCGCGGCCTCGAGCACCGTGAGGGCTCGGCGCGCGTCGCCGTCCGATTCGGTGGCGAGGGCCCGGCGCGCGTCGTCGTCAAAGGCGAGCGTCAGCTGCCCCAAGCCCCGATCGGCGTCTGAAAGTGCGCGATCGAGTAGCGCCCCGATGTCGTCCGGCGTGAGCGGCTCCAGCACGAACACGCGCACGCGCGAGAGGAGCGCGCCGTTGACCTCGAAGCTCGGGTTCTCCGTCGTCGCGCCCACGAGCGTGAACAGGCCCGACTCGACATGCGGCAGGAACGCGTCCTGCTGGGCACGGTTGAGCCGATGGATCTCGTCCACGAACAGCACCGTGCCGCGCCCCGACGCTCGGCGCGCCTCGGCCTCCGCGACCACCTCGCGCACGCGCGGCACCCCCTCGCTGACGGCGCTGAACGGCACGAACTCGCGGTCGGAGTGCTGAGCGATCAGCCGCCCGAGCGTCGTCTTGCCGGAGCCGGGCGGGCCCCAGAAGAGCATCGAGGCAACGCGCCCCCCCTCCAGCTCGCGCCGGAGCGGGCGCCCGGGCCCGAGGAGCTGTTGCTGGCCCACGACTTCGTCGAGCGTGCGCGGCCGCATGCGCGCGGCGAGCGGAACGCTCACCGCGCCGGCGAACAGGGTGTCCCCGAGGGGTATAGGGCGCTTTCGGGCTGGCATCAGGGAGAGTCGGCATCGCCCCGCGACGGGGACGGTGGTAATCTACCATTGATGAACGCCGATACCCTCACCGTCCTGTTTGGCGCCCTCAATGCATCGGGGGTCCGGTACGTCGTCGTGGGGGGGCTCGCGGTCATGTATTGGGGCTACGTGCGCGCCACGCAGGACGTGGACCTCGTGCTCGCCATGGACGATGCCAACGTGCGGGCGGCGCTTCGCGTGTTCGAGGAGTTGGGCTACCAGCCACGCGTGCCGGTTGCCCTGGACGACTTCGCGGATCCGGGACGGCGTGCCGAATGGGCCGCTCAGCGCAACATGGTGGTCTTTCCGCTCCATAGCGAGCGGTACCGCAGCATGCCGATCGACCTGTTCCTGTCGGCCCCCGTGGACGTCGACGAGGAGCTTGCGGCGGCGGTGCTCGGTGAGATCGCTCCCGGCATCACCATGCCGATCGTGCGCTACGAGTCGCTGCGGCGGCTCAAGGTCGAAGCAGGGCGCCCCGTCGACCTCGCTGATCTGGAGCGACTCGCGAAGGTGAGGGAGGATCGCCCATGAACTCCACAGGGGATCCACGTCCTGACCGGGGGAGCGATCCCGAGGCGCCCCCGCCCCAGCCGCCCGTCGGCTCATTCGAGGAGGCCGAGCGCTACGCCTTGGCGCTCGGAGCGCGGATGTCGTTCCGCGAACGCCTCGACTACGCGGCGCACCTGCTGGAGCTTGCCCGACGAATGCGCCCGTCGAGCGGTCCGTCCGACCCGGCTCAGACCTTGTAGAACTCCCGGTACCAGGCCACGAACCGCTCGATCCCGGTTGCGATCGGCGTCGCGGGCTTGAAGCCGACGTCGGCCTGCAGATCGTCGACATTCGCGTACGTCGCCTGCACATCACCGGGCTGCATGGGGCGCATCTGCTTTTGCGCCACCTTCCCGAGCGACTTCTCGAGTGCCGCGATCATGTCCATGAGCGGCACCGGGTTGTTGTTGCCGATGTTGTACACGCGGTACGGCGCGCGCGAACTCACCCCCGGCACCACGGGCACGTTCTCGGGGGTCGGGACGCGGTCGGACACGCGGATCACCCCTTCGACGATGTCATCGATGTACGTGAAGTCGCGCTGCATGTCACCATTGTTGAACACCTCGATCGGTCGCCCCTCGAGGATGGCCTTGGTGAACAGGAAGAGCGCCATGTCGGGGCGGCCCCACGGACCGTACACCGTGAAGAAGCGGAGGCCGGTGGTCGGCAGGTTGAACAGGTGGCTGTACGTGTGCGCCATCAGCTCGTTCGCCTTCTTGGTGGCGGCGTACAGGCTGATCGGGTGATCCACGTTGTCGGACGTCGCGAACGGCAGCTCGGTGTTGGCCCCATAGACGCTGCTGCTCGACGCGTAGGTCAGATGCTGCACGCCATTGTGCCGGCACCCCTCGAGGATATTGAGGAAGCCGAGCAGGTTGGCGTCCATGTACGCGTACGGGTTGGTGAGCGAGTAGCGCACGCCCGCCTGTGCCGCCAGGTGAATCACCCGCTCGGGCTTTTCATCGGCGAAGACCCGCGTCATCGCCCCGCGATCGGCCACATCGAGCCGCAAGAAGCGATACCCCGGCGTTCCGGCCAGCCGCTCGAGCCGCGCCTCCTTGAGGCGCACGTCGTAGTAGTCGTTGACGTTGTCGACGCCGATGACTTCGTCGCCGCGCGCCAGGAGGCGCTGCGTCACGTGAGAACCGATGAAGCCGGCATTGCCGGTGACGAGATACCGGGTCATGGAAGCGAAAGGACGGAGGCGGAAGCGGAGACTGGCGCGGGTGCCGAAGCGTACGCGACGTGCACAACGATCATGCCGAAAGCTACTCGCGTCGGATGCCGGAGGCAGCGGTGAGCCCGAGCCGCTCGACCACCGACGCGGTGACCTCATCGAGTTCATCGGAGCCGGTGAGCCGATCGCGCGATGACGCCCAGCGGCGATCGGCGAGCGCCTCGCGCGGCACTTCGCGGAGCCCCGCCGCCTCGAGCGGGACGCGCCACGCCGTGTCGCGTGCCCAGGCCCACACACTCAGCTGCGCCGACAGTGCCAACTGCAGGTTGCCGCTCCACACCGTGAGCTCCAGCCCGCCCGTCCGTCCAACGGCGGGGCGCAGGCGCGCGATGCTCTCACGCACATCCGAGAGCGCCACGGATGATCCCCGCCACTCGCTGCCATCCCGGGCGCGGTGGAGCGCGACCGACACGGTGCCGGGCATCTCGGCGCTCAGCGCGTGAAAGAGCGCGACCGACCGTTCCGCCGGCGCGTCGGTGCGAGCCACGTGCCACCCCCCCTCCCGCCAGAGGGAAAATCCATCGGTCTCGGTACGAAAGCGGTAGCCGACATCCACCTCGGCGTGCGCGCCCCGCAGGAAGCTCACAGGAAGCTCACAGGAGGCTCACGCGAACTCGGAGGCGCGCCGGCGCGCCACGGTCATGAGCCCCACGACCGTGTTGCGCGCAGGGTCGTCGAGCACCCAGTCGAGGAGCGCGCCCAACAGTTTCCCTAGCGCGGGCCCACTCGCGAGCCCGGCGCCGACGATATCGCCGCCGTCGATGGCCAGGTCCGCCAGCTCGACCGGCTCGTGCCACGCCGCCCGCAACATCCGTCGGTACACGCTGGCCGCCACGCGTGCCTCGGGCGCGCGCTGGCCGAGCGCACGGGCGGCGTTCCACCGCGCCACCGCAATCCGCATGAAGGCGCCGACGCGCGTGCGGCCGATGGTCGCCACCCAACGGCGCACCATGGCATTCGTGATGGTGCCCTCCAGCAGCGCTGCTTCCAAGGGAGCGCCGAGCTGCACCCACCGGTCGGCCAGCTCCGAGACCCAGCGGGCGTCCGAGTTGGAGCTGCGCAGCGCCTTGAGCGCGCCGAGCGATGCGCCGCCGCCCACTTCCACGAAGAGCGCGGTGATCCGGTTGAGCCGGCGCTGCGGCCGCCCCGCGAGCCCCGGCATGGCCAGCTGGTCGAGCGAGCGCAGCGCGACCTCCGAGACGCGCGCAATCGCCGGGACCAGCACGTCGGTGATGCCCGCCTGACGCCAGCGCGAGAGCGCCTCGCTGGGGCGTCGCACCTGCTCCATGGTCTTTTCGAGCTCCTGACGCACACGCTCGGCCGAGAGCCGCTTGAGATCGCGCGCGCTGCCCACGATCGAATCCCAGGTTGCGGGGTCGATGCGGAAGCCGAACCGCGACGCAAAGCGAATGGCGCGCAGCGCACGGAGCCTGTCCTCGCGCATCCGCGCCTCGGGGTCGCCCACGGCGCGCAGCAGGCCGGCCGCCAGGTCCCGCTGACCACCAAACGGGTCACGCAACTCGGCGCGGGACGGGGACCAGGCCATGGCGTTGACCGTGAAGTCGCGGCGCGCCAGGTCGTCGTCGAGCGACACACCGAACGCCACCTCGGCGTGGCGGCCGTCAGTCTTCACATCGCGGCGAAAGGTCGTGACTTCGTGCAGCCGGCCGTGCGCATCCATGACGCCCACGGTGCCGTGCTCGATGCCGACGGGCACCGTGCGCGCGAACAGCTTCTGCACCTGCTGCGGATGCGCACTCGTGGCCAGATCCCAGTCAAGGTGCGGCTGGCCCAGCAGCGCATCGCGCACGGCGCCTCCCACACACCAGGCCTCGAACCCCGCCCGCTCGAGCACATCGACGATGCGGAGGACCTCTGCGGGCGGCTTCAGCGTGGTCACGTGGCGAACAGTTCGCGGATCTCGTGGACCTCGAGTCCGAAGCCGAGCGCGAGCATCAGGTCGATGCGCGCCTGTTGGGCGCGTCGCGAGCCGGCGAAGATGCAGCCCATCTCGGCCAACCGCTTGCCGCCACCGGGATAGCCGTAGGTGATGCCCACGCGCCCACGCAGCGCGCGCGACGCAATGACGACCGGCTTGCCGTCGTCGATCACGCGCTGGATGCCGGGGACCATGGCGGGGGGCACGTTGCCGCGCCCCATGGCCGCGATCACGATGCCACGCGCGTCACGGCGGGATGCATCGATGAGTCGGCTGTCCGAGCCCGCCCAGACGCCGATGATGTCGACCGGCGTGGCGGGTTCGGCGGGCGCGAGCAGCGGCGGCGCTCCCGGCAGTGCTCGGCGGAAGATCACCATCCCGTCATCGACGACGCCAACCGGACCGAGCCCCGGGCTCTCGAACGCGTCGAGCAGGTGGGTATGCGCCTTGGTCACGTCGAGTGCGGAATAGACGCGCGACCCCATCACCACCATCGTGCCGTATCCGAATGCTTCGGGGCTCGCGGCCACGCGGACGGCATCGATCAGGTTGGCTGGCCCGTCCCACCCGAGGTCGCTCGCGTTGCGCATGGCACCGGTGAACACAACGGGTTTGTCGCTTCCGATCGAGCGCGCGACGAGATACGCGGTCTCTTCGAGCGAGTCGGTGCCGTGCGCGACCACCACGCCATCGATCTCGGGCCGCGCGAGGCGCACCGCGATCGCTTCACGGAGGGCCCATTGCCGCTCGACCGTCATGTGCGGCCCGGGAAACGCTCCCCACTGCTCCGGTTCGAGCGGCGCGATGTCGTGAATGCCGGGTGCTGCGGCCAGAATCTCGGCAGCCGACAATGCTGGCACCGCACCCCCGGCTCGGGGGTCGAACTTCATCGAAATGGTGCCGCCGGTAAACAGGATGGCGATCATCCGCAGAGCACGCTGCCACCATTGACGTTCAGGATCTCGCCCGTGACATGTCGCGCATACGGCGTGGCGAGAAAGAGAATCGGCCCGGCGATATCGGCAGGTGACGCGACACGTCCGATCGGAATCGTCCTGGCGATGCGCTCGCGCCCACCGTTCGCGAAGGCGTCGGCGCACATCTCGGTGTCGACCCATCCCGGCGCCACGGCATTCACCGTGATGTCGCGCGGCGCGAGTTCGACCGCCAGCGACTTCACGAACGAGATCATGGCGCCCTTGCTCGCTGCGTAATCCGAGTGGAACGCTTCCCCGCGCTGTCCCGCCGTGCTCGCCACGTGAATCAGGCGCCCGCCCGGGGACAGCACACGCGCCGCAGCGCGCGAGATGAAGAACATCGCATCGGTGTTGGCGCGCATCGTCTCGCGCCAGCGTTCGTTGGTGAGCACATCGACGCCATCGTCGGCGGTTGGCCAGATGCCGGCGTTGTGCACGAGGATGTCGAGCCCACCGAGGGCGGCCACGGTATCGGCCACCAGCGCATCGGCACCCGCGCTCATGCCGATGTCGTGGGCAAAGGCGTGCGCCGTGGCGCCTGCTGCGCGGAGCTCGGCAACGAGTGCATCAGCCTCCGACGCGCGGGACCGATACCCGATGGAGACGGCAGCGCCGGCCTCGGCGAGGAGCCGCGTGGTGGCGAGCCCGATCCCGCGCGAGCCTCCAGTGATCAGGGCCCGGCGGCCGGTCAGCGAGAACATCAGGTTGGCTCCAGGGCGCGCGCGCCGGCAGCGTCGGTCATGCGCCGATGTCCGCTTCGACGAGCTCGCAGATGAGGTGTTGGACGCACAGATGCAGCTCCTGCGCGCGATCGGTCCGGTCGGTCGGGATGATCACGTTGTGATCGGCCAGCGCACGCAGCTTGCCGCCGTCACGGCTCGAGAGCGCGAGCACGGCGACGCCCTTCGTGCGCGCCGCCTCGGCCGCCAACAGCACGTTGGGCGAGTTGCCGCTCGTCGAGTGGATGATGAGCAGGTCGCCCGGCCGGGCCAGCGCCTCGACCTGCCGCGAGAAGACCTGATCGAAGCCGAGGTCGTTGCCTGCGGCGGTCAACAGCGACGTGTCGGTGGTCAGCGCGATGGCGGCCAAGGCACGGCGGTTCTTCATGTAGCGGACCACGTACTCCGTGGCCATGTGCTGCGCGTCGGCGGCGCTGCCACCGTTGCCGCAGAAGAACAGCGTGCCGCCCCGCGCGACGGTCTCGCGCACCATGCTGGCCGCCTGCGCGATGGCCGGCACGGTCTCCTCGATCGTGCGCTGCGCCGCGGCGGCGAGGTCGGCCAGGCGTTGGCGGATGTGGGCGTCACTCATGCGGCGAGAGGCTCAGAGGTCGGCGGCAACGGCCAGATGCGATATCTGCGCCATCGCGCGCTGTGCGCGCTCGGTAATGCGCGCCGGCTCGTCACTCTCGGCCTCGAACGCATAGGTGACGAAGGCATCGGCGGCGAGCAGGTCGAGCGCGGTCTGCCGATCGGTGCGCCCCTCGCACAGCAATCGTGAGAGCAGCGCCTCTCCCGCACAGAGCAGCACCTCGCCCATGTCGGGTGCGGGTTCGGTGGAGCGCGCGCCGAGTGCGTCGTTGAGGCGCGCCATCAACGCGTCGGGGGGCACCGGCTGCCGCGAGGCGAGCCACGCACGTGGCGTGACCGCCATGATCAGGCCGCTCCCAGCGCGCTGGTCACGATCCCCAGTGCGGCAGCGAGCGCCTCGGGGAGCTTGGCGGCGTCCGGAATGCCGGCCTGCGCCATGTGCGGCTTCCCGCCGCCCTTGCCGCCCGCGATGACCGCGAGCTCGCGCACCAACGCGTCGGCCTTCACGCCGCGATCGCGCACGTCGTCGGTGACCACCACCAGCAGCGTGTTCTTGCCGTCGGCAAACGAGGCACCAAGCACACCGACACCGCTGCCGAGCTTCTCGCGGAGTTCGTCGCCTTGGGCCTGCAACGTCTTCACGTCGGCCGCGCTCGACATCGCGCACACGAAACGCGCGGCGCCGATGCTCACCGCCTTGGCAATCAGCTGGTCGGTCTCGGCCTTCGCGCCTTCGGCCGCATTGGCTTCGAGCTTCTTTTCGAGTGCACGCCGTTCATCGGCCATGACCTTGACGCGCGCTTCGGCTTCATCGACCCGTGTGGCGCCGACCGCGTGGGCCACGCGACCGAGCGCCTGCGCCCGCTCGTGCAGCAGGGCGTAGGCGCCACGCCCGGTCAACGCCTCGATACGGCGCACGCCGGCCGCCACCCCCGACTCCTGCACGATGGTGAAGAGGCCGATCTCACCGGTGTTGCGCACGTGCGTCCCACCACAGAGTTCGGTGGAGTACCCGGGCACATCGACCACGCGGACCACATCGCCGTACTTCTCGCCAAACAGCGCCATGGCGCCCGCCGAGACGGCGTCGCGATACGGCATCTCCTTGGTGGTCACCGGGGTCGCGTGCCAGATCTGATCGTTGACTTCGCTCTCGATCAACGCCAGCACGTCGGCCTTGACCGGGCCATGGTTGGTGAAGTCGAAGCGGAGACGGTCGGGCGCCACGAGTGATCCGGCCTGGTGCACGTGCTCGCCCAGGTGCCGGCGGAGTGCGGCGTGGAGCAGGTGCGTGGCCGTGTGGTTGCGCTCCGTATCGTGGCGCGCGCCCTGCTTCACGCGCGCACGCGCATGCCCAAAGGCCATCGGGCCCTCGATCACACCGATCGCGGCGTGGCGCCCGTCGAGCTTGCGCACCTCATCGACCTGTACGCGCCAGCCTTCGCCCACGATCTCGCCGTGGTCGCTCACCTGCCCGCCCGACTCGGCGTAGAACGGCGTCTGCTCGAGCAGGACCGCCACGCGTCCCTCGCCGAGCAGGCGCACGGCGCTGACGCGTGTCTGGACGTCCACGCGCTCGTAGCCGACGAAGGTGGAGTACCCCTCGCCGCCATTCTTCTCCCACAGGTCGATGTCGCCGATCTCGTCTGCGACCACCTTGATCGCGCGCGACTTGCGTTCCTCCTGCGACCGCTTGCGCTGCCGCCCGAGCGCCTTCTCGAACTCTTCGACATCGACGTGATAGCCGCGCTCGCGAGCCATCAGCTCGGTGAGGTCGAGCGGGAAGCCGAAGCGATCGTACAGCGTGAAGGCGTCCTCGCCACTGACGGTGCCGCGCGAGTGGGTCGAGCCCTGCGTGCTGCGGCCCGGTGGCGCGAGTTCGTCGAAGCGCGACATGCCGGCGTCGATCGTGGCGAAGAAGCGTTCTTCTTCGGCACGCGTGGTGTCGATCAGGTGCTTGTGGCGCACCTGCAGCTCGGGGTAGGTCGCGCGCATCTGGTCGATCACGACCTGCACCACCGGCGCGAGCGTCGGCTCGCGACGGCCCATCAACCAGGCGTGGCGCACACCGCGACGGAGAATGCGGCGCAGCACGTAGCCGCGCCCGTCGTTGGACGGGAAGACGCCGTCGGCGAGCAGGAAGGCCACCGCGCGCGCGTGGTCGGCGATGACGCGGAACGAGGCCGGATCGACGCTGATCGTGCGCGCCGCACTTCCAACGCCCACCGTCGCGTCGTAGTGCGCATCGCTGATGCGGCCGTGATACGGAATGCCCACCACGCGCTCCACTTCCGCGATCATCGGCGCGAAGAGGTCGGTGTGGAAGTTGTTCGTGAGCCGCTGCATGACCGCCGCGATCCGCTCGAGCCCCGCCCCGGTGTCCACGCTCGGCTTGGGGAGCGGCACCAAGGTGCCGTCCGCCTGCCGGTCGAATTGCATGAAGACCAGGTTCCAGATCTCGAGGAAGCGCCCGACTTCAGCGCCGGCCTCGAACGCATCGCGCGAGAAGTCGGTGATGTCGGTGCGGGTCCACTCGCCGCTCGCGCCGTCGGGGAACTTCCAGTCCGGCGCCAGGTGCGCCAAATCGACGTAGATCTCGGAGCATGGGCCGCAGGGGCCGGTGTCGGCCATCTGCCAGAAGTTGTCCTTCGCGCCCAGGCCGTAGATCCGGCTCTCGGGCACGCCGGCGACGTCGCGCCAGAGCGCGCGCGCTTCGTCGTCCTCGTGGAAGACGGTGACGCGCAGGTGCTCCTTGGGGAGCTTGAGCTCCTCGGTCACGAACTCCCAGGCGAAGCGGATCGCATCGCGCTTGAAGTAGTCGCCGAACGAGAAGTTGCCGAGCATCTCGAAAAAGGTGTGGTGGCGAAAGGTGTGCCCCACCTGCTCGAGGTCGTTGTGCTTGCCGCCCGCCCGGACGCACTTCTGGCTGGTCGTCGCGCGGCGGTTCCCCTCGGGCGGATCTTCCATCCCAAGGAACACCTTCTTGAACTGGACCATTCCAGCATTGGTAAACAGCAAGGTGTCGTCCCCCACGGGGACGAGCGACGACGAGGCGCGCACGGCATGCTGCTGGCGCTCGAAGTAGGCGAGAAAGCGGCGGCGGATTTCGTCGGCGTTCATAGGCGTGGAAAGATAACCGACGCTCCGTTAGGGTACACTGCACGATGGCTACGCTCGCTCAGCCCGACGCCCGTCCTGAACGCTCGGGCACACCGCTCGTCGCACGCGACAGGCACCGTGCGCCCGGTGCCCCACTCGAAAGCTCGGCCGCCGATGCCAGCGTACGCCGCTGGCTCGTGGCCACCGCGTGGAGCGTGGTCGCCGCCCTCGTGGTGGGGGGCATCACCCGGCTCACCGACTCGGGGCTCTCGATCACCGTGTGGGCGCCTGTGGCCGGTATCCTGCCGCCGCTCTCCCACGCCGACTGGGAGCGCGCTTTTCAGGCCTACCTCCAGATCCCCGAGGCGCAGACGGTCCACCGCGGCATCAGCATGGGCGGCTTTCAGGCGCTCTTCTGGTGGGAGTGGTTTCACCGCCTGGTCGCGCGCGGCGTGGGGCTGGTCATCGCCCTGCCCTACCTCTGGCTCGTGGCGCGGGGACAGCTGCGCGGGCGGTCGATGGTCGCGCTGGGCGCCCTGCCCGTGCTCGTGGCCGCGCAGGGCGCGCTGGGGTGGTACATGGTCAAGAGTGGCCTGTCGGTGAAGACCGACGTGAGCCAGTACCGGCTGGTGGCGCACCTGCTCCTGGCGCTCGTGATCTTCGTGATCGCCGTGTGGGGCGCTACAACGCGTGGTCGCGCCAACCGTCCGGAGGCGATGCGAGCATCCGACCGCGCCACCCGTCCGCTCGCGCTCGGCGCGACCCTGCTTGCCGCGCTCGCCTTCCTGACCATCGCCTCGGGCGGGTTCGTCGCCGGCCTCGATGGCGGCAAGGTGTACAACGAGTTCCCCCTCATGGGCGGACAGCTCGTGCCGCGCGAGTACGCGCAGTTGGCCCCGCTCTGGCAGAACTGGTTCGACAACCCGGTGGCCGCGCAGTTCAATCACCGGACGCTCGCGTTCGTCACGTTGGCCGCCGCGTGGGCGCTCTATCTGCTCGGTCGGCGCGCACTGTCTGGCGTGCCCGCCATTGCGGTCCGGCGCGTGGCGCTCGTAACCGTGCTGCAGGTGGGGCTCGGGATCACCACGCTGCTCCTGTCCGTGCCGGTGGCAGTGGCGGCGCTGCACCAGTTGGGGGCGGTGGCGCTGCTGGCGGCGGCACTCGTGGCGGCCAACGAGGCGCACGCAGCCGCCCACACGCCGCTCGCGATCCGCGACCGCTAGTCCTCGGCTTCGCCGTCCGCGTCGCCCTCAGCGGCCGCTTCTCGGTCGAGTCTGCGCAGGGTCTCGCGGATCGTATCCCCCGCGAACCCGCGCCGCGCCAGAAAGGCCGTCAACCGCCGCGCCCGTGTGCGCGGATCGAGCGCCGAAAGCGACCTGAGCTTCTGGCGCGCCGCACGTTCCACGCTCGAGCCTTCGTCCACGAGCCCCTCGTCGACGCGCACCTCCGCGATTGCCTCGGCCGCCATGGCTCGATCGACTCCCCGACGCGTCATCTCCTGCTGGACGCGCCGCACCGACGCGCGGCGGCTCACCAGATAGGTGCGCGCCACTTGGCGGGCGTAGATCGCGTCGTTGACCAGCCCCGCCTGCACGACGCGCTGCACCGTGGTCAGGGCGATGTCCGGGGCGTGGCCCTTTTCCTTGAGGCGGCGCAGAAGCCCTGCCTCGGAGTAGCTCCGCCGTTCGAGCATGCGGAGCGCCTGCGCTCGGCATGCGGCCGCTTGTTCGGCGGGTGACGGGGGCGGCGCGTCGTCCGGGGGGGCGGGCGGGCGGGGGCGTCGGGAGGTGAAGCGGGGCATGGGTGGAGGGGGAGAAAAAAAGCAGGTCCTTCGCTGCGCTCAGGACGACAGGGGGTGGAAAAAGTGCCGAGGGGCCGCTGAGCGAACGACGTGGGGATCCGGGCCCACACGACGATCGAACAACGAACCCCCCGGCACGACTTCCGGCGGACCAGCGCGGCCTAGTCTTCGGCGGCCTCGCTCGCGTCAAGCTCCGGCTTGCCGCCGACGCCCAACACCACCTTCACCTGCTCCTCGATCTCCAGCATCATCTTGACGTTGTCCTTGAGGAACATCTTGGCGTTCTCACGCCCCTGCCCGATGCGCTGGCCCTTGTAGCTGTACCAGGCGCCGGACTTCTCGATGATCCCCGTCTCCGAGCCGATGTCCACCAGCAGCGAGACGTGGCTGATCCCCTCGGCGTACATGATGTCGAACTCGGCTTGCTTGAACGGCGGCGCCACCTTGTTCTTGACCACCTTCACGCGGACGTGCGACCCGATCACGTCCTCCTTCTCCTTGACCGGCCCGACGCGGCGGATGTCGAGGCGGACCGAGGCGTAGAACTTGAGCGCCTTGCCGCCGGTCGTCGTTTCGGGGCTGCCGAACATGACGCCGATCTTCTCGCGCAGCTGGTTGATGAAGACCACCGAGGTCTTCGAGCGCGCGATGGCACCGGTGAGCTTGCGGAGCGCCTGACTCATGAGCCGTGCCTGCAGGCCCATGTGCGACTCGCCCATCTCCCCCTCGATTTCCGCCTTCGGGACGAGCGCGGCCACCGAGTCGACGACCACGACGTCCACCGCGCCGGAGCGCACGAGGATCTCGCAGATCTCGAGCGCCTGCTCGCCCGTGTCGGGCTGGCTGATGAGGAGGTTCTGGACGTCCACGCCAAGCTTGGCGGCGTAGTCGGTGTCGAGAGCGTGTTCGGCGTCGATGAAGGCGGCCACACCGCCCGCCTTCTGCGCATTGGCCACGATGTGCAGACAGAGTGTCGTCTTGCCGCTCGACTCGGGACCGTAGATCTCCGTGATGCGCCCGCGGGGGATCCCACCGATGCCGATGGCGGCATCCAGGTTGATCGCGCCCGTCGAGATGCACTCGATCGGAGCACGGGTATCCGTGCCCAGCCGCATGATGGAACCCTTGCCGTGCGACTTCTCGATCTGCGCGATGGCCAGAGAGAGCGCCTTCTTGCGATCGTCCTGCAGCGTGTTGCTAGCCATGACCCACCTTTGGGGTTGGACGTTTGAGCTCTGGCCAGGCTCGACAGGAAAGATACCCTGCCCCGGCGCTTTCGGAGACACCCGAAGAAAGTACGAAGCTCCCTCGGGAAAGCAAGCCACTAATTGAGCCGAAATGCATCGGGCACATGCCGCACCCGAACCGACTCACCCTGCACCAGCACCCCGACGACATCAAACCGGTAGGCCTCACCGGGGCGCCCGTGGCGTTCAATCCAGACGTGAGCAGATCGCGCTAACTCTTTCTGCTTCTTCCAGTTAACTGCCTCCACTGGATCACCAAACCGGTCCCCATGGCGCGCCTTGACCTCGACAAACGCCACCAGGCCGTCCCGCTCCACCACGAGGTCAAGGTCCCGGTGTCCGCTCCGGAAGCGACGGTTCATCACCCGCCACCCCTGTCGCGTGAGCCACCGAGCCGCGACCCGTTCTCCCAGTTCTCCGAAGGCCTGCCTGACCGCTGACATGAGCGTACGGTATCCGCCTTCGACCGTGAGTGGTAACCGCGGAATTGCACCACCTATCATTCGCACGCAACGGCGAATGAGATCGAGGTTGCGCTCACACCTCTGGCCCGTGCAGCACGTTCGCGCTTGATTGCCGCGATGCACATCGTGCTCGCTCCCGTTGGCACGCGCGGCGACGTGGAACCCCTGCTGGCGCTCAGCGACACGCTCCGCTCACGCGGCCACACCTGTACACTCGCCGCCCCGCGCACCTTCGCGACGGTCGCGGAGCACGAGGGACTGCCCTTCGTGTCGCTTGGAGCAGGCTTCGACGAGTTCGCGCGCGGCATGCACGACGAGACCCGTGTGATCCTCGCCTTCCGGCACACGCTGCGTGATCAGTACGACGGGCTCATGCGCGCGGCGCAGGGAGCCGACGCGATTCTCGGCGCCATGCTGTGTTTGGCGGGGCCCTCCGTGGCGCGCGTCCACCGCATCCCATGGCTCTTCGCGGGATTCAGCCCGCACTATCTGCGGTCGCGTCTGCAGGTGCCTGCCGGCGTGCCCGTTCGCGCCTTGCCCCCATGGGTGCTCGGCGCGCTGAATGTCGTGCAGGACCTCGCCGTCCCGATCGCCATGCGCCCCTGGATCGCCGAGGAACGGCGGCTGGGCTTTCCGCCACCCGACGGCGTCTGGCAGCACATGGCGCTCAATGGGGAGTTGCTGCTCGGCTACGACGAGGAGCTGCTGCCCAACCCTGCCGACGCGACGGGTCGCCTCAACCCGATCGGCGTACTACGTCGCAATGGCGCGTCCGCACCGCTCGATGCGGAGCTCGCCCGTTTCCTCGAGGCGGGACCTCCGCCCGTGTACCTCGGCTTCGGATCCATGTCGCACAACGATCCGGGCGCGCTCATGTCCGTGCTGCTGGGCAGCGTGGCCCGTACCGGTGCGCGCGCCGTAATCAACGCCGGCTGGTCGGGGCTCGCGGCGGAACAGCTACCATCAAGTGTCATCGTTGTGCCGCATGCGCCACACGACGCGCTCTTTCCGCAGTGCGCCGGAGCCGTGCACCACGGCGGCGCAGGCACGCTGCACGCCGCCGCGCTGGCCGGCGTACCCCAAGCGGTGGTGCATCACTGGGCGGATCAGATCCACCACGGCTGGCGCGTCGAGACGCTCGGCATCGGTCCCGGCCCCACGACGATTCGCGCGCTCAATGCCGAGTGGCTGGACGCGACCATTCGGCGATTCAGCTCCGATGCCGCCATGCGCGAACGCGCGGCGGCGCTGGGTCACCGCATGCGGTCCCGACTCGGTGGGGCGGAGCGGGCTGCCGATCTCGTCGAGCGGGTCGTACACGCGCATCGGCTGGCGTAGTCACGCCTGCCGCCAACCACGCGCGCGGCAGCTACTCCTTGACCGCGGCCGAATCGACGGTCACGTCAAACGGTGCCGTGCGCACCACACCACCCCGGCGGAACTGCACCCAGACCCGATAGTGCCCCGCCTTCGGAAAGGCGTACGGAAAGCTGAACGATCCGCTGAGCGCCTCGCCACGGGCCATCCCCGGCATGCCCGCGTGTGCCGCCATCCCCGAATCGGCCGACCGCATGCGCTTGGCCAGCGTGCCGCGCGCGGAGTCGGCGTCGGTACGTCCGGTGAGCGCGGCCTGCGCTGCCAAGGAGGTCGTCCCGATGGGGTGCAGGTGCACGAAGACGTCCATCGAGTCGCGCACCACGACCGCGTGCGCGGCCATGCCGAGGAACGGCTCCACCGTAGCGGGCGCCCCTGCCTTGTCGCGGAGCACGAAGGCAAGCGGCGCATCAACGCCGGCCACGATGGGCTGTTTGCCGCGCTCCCAGTTGAGCACACTGCCGTCGTCGAGCGTCGCCGTTTCACCGGTCGCGCCACCAACGAAGCTGGCGTCATCCGGGTCGCTCATCGGCGTCGTGCCGGGGGGCAGCGTCACGTCCATCTTGCCGACCATCGTCTCCGCATAGCCCGTCTCGCGGACAATGTCGGCGAAGACGCGGTAGCGGCCAGCCGGGACGCCGGGCAGGGCGCCGGTAAAGTGGAGCGAGTCGAGCATCCGCGGGTGCAGGTGCGCGAGCGCGCCCAGGTCGTCACGCACCGCGAAGAGGTGCATCATCTTGCCGTGGTCGGGAATGAACGGCGCCCAGCGGCGCTCGTTCATCGTGGCGGTGTCCATGCTGAAGTCGAGCTGCCGAACACCGGCGCTGTCGCGCACGGCGACGATCGCCTCGACCGGCGTGTACAAGCCACGCGCGTATGCCTCGTTCTCCTTGTTCCACCAGAAACGGCCGAGCGTCAGGAGGGTGGTGACGATGACGGCCGCGATGCCGCGCGCAATCCACGAGCGCTTGCGCTGCGCCGTGTCGGGCTCGATACCGGGATCGAGCGTCGATTCGCGCGACGCCGCCCCGACGATCGTGAGCAGCCCGACCACGAGGAAGACGCCGAAGGCGGCCAACCCGATTCCCATCTTGGGGTCCATGGTCAGCACCGTGGTCGCGGCCGCCACGAAGGGCACCACGGCCGTTCCCTTCCCGGCGGAGCCTTCAACGTTGACGCGGACCGAGTAGCTGCCCGACGACATGATCCAGAGCTGATCACTCCAGAGCGTGCTGTCGCCGACGACGCGCCGCAACTGGTCCGGTGGCGGTGCACTCTTCTCGCCGCCGTTCCAGATGTACGGCGCGGCCGATACCGCCGTGACGCCACTCCCCTTCACCCGCACGACGACATCGGCGCGCGCCGGAATCACGGCGGGGGCACGGATGATGACGCGCACCGGGTATGGACCGGCATCGCCTTCGAAGTAGGTGTCGGGGCTCCCGACGTGTGCCGACGCGAGCAGCGCACCCGATGCGATCAGCGCCGCGAAGGCGACGCGCTGCCAGCCGCGAGCGAGGCTATCGCTTGACACGCGCCATCCAGCCGCCCCAGGCGAGTCCCAGCCGGCTCGAGAAGGTGGCGAGCACGGCGGCAATGAGCAGCCCCTGTGCAAAGATCACCGCATCGAAGCCGGGCTGGGCACCACGACGAGGAGCGCCGAGCCAGAACTGGTAGCTCCACGGCCCCATGCCTGCGGTGTACGGGAACTCGCCGCCGTTGAAGAAGCCGTTCCGTGCCGCCGGACTGAGCATGAAGATCGACCACGGATACTGTGCGGCCACATGGAGTGCGACGAATACGACGCCCAGCGCGGCAGCGACGAGCCAGCGGTTGCGGCCGCGCAGGCGCTGGATCACGAGATCCACGCCGAAGGCGGGCACGATCAGCCAGACCGGGAAGTACGGCGGCCACATGAACGTGCGAGGGTTGTAGATGGGGGCGAGCATCGGCCGCGCCTCGATCGTGCGCAACACGATGCCCATGATCAGCCAGAGCCCCATGTACATGAGCGCCGCGCCGGTGGCGGGCCACCGCAACCTGCCCGCGGAGGCAAAGCCGACCAGCAAGACGGGAAAGACCGCCCCCCACACCTGGTAGTAGAGCGCTCGGTGCTGTTCGTTGGGCCACGAGTACTCGAGCGTGGCGCAGGCCAGAATGAAGCAGAGCACCCCGCCAGCCGCCGCGTACATCCAGGCATCGCGCAGCTCGTTCACCTTGCCGGCCGACCGATTCTGTGCGGACAAGGTCAGGGTCAGCGCGCCGATCATGATGCCCAGCATCCCCGAGAGCAGCACCATGTGCGGCGGGCTCACGATCTTGACGTCGAGACCGTAGGCCGCGTGCCACCAGTCGTCAAACGGCGCCGACAACAGCATGGCGAAGGTGCCCCAGATCGTGATCCACGCCCCGAGGGGTCCAAGGAAGCCCCAGAACTTGACGCTCGCCGCGCGATCCTCAGGCGTGCCCGCGAATGTGGTCCGCAGCACGACGAAGCCGCAGGCGAGCCCGGCGGTGACGCCGCTCGCGTACTCGACCAGATGCGGCGCCGACCAGAAGGTGTCGCGCCCGATCGTCATGTGCCACGAGATGTCCCAGAGCAGCCCCACCACGATCCCCGCCGCGCTCGCCAGGATCGTGGCGATGAAGCCGGTGGCGGTTGCCACGTTCGCCTTCGCGCGCGTGGCGCCGACCGCGTAAGTCGCTTCACGTCCGAGTGTCGTGCTCATGCGCAGCAATACTCCTCTGGGGGGCGCCCGGTTTCAACACCCGAATCATAATCAGGGTTGTCAGTCCGCGGCCGCGACAGGCGCCCCCTTCCGCGCCACATAGTCGCCGATGACCAGCATGTCCATCCGCGTGCGCAGATAGCAGGCAATCGCCTCCGCCGGGGTGCAGACCACCGGCTCGTTCTCGTTGAAGCTGGTGTTGAGGACCACCGGGAGCCCGGTGCGCGCCTCGAACCGCCGGATCACCTCGTAGTAGTCCGGGGCAGCCTCGCGGGACACGGTCTGCAGCCGGCCCGTGCCATCCACGTGCGTGACGGCGGGCAACCGCTCGCGCCACGCCGGCCGCACCTTGTACACGTGCAGCATGAACGGCGACGGGTGCCCGCTCTCGAAGAGCTCCTCCTGACGCTCGGCCAGCACCGCCGGCGCGAACGGGCGGAACCACTCCCGGCGCTTGATCCGCGCGTTGAGAATCTCCTTCATGTCGGTCCGCCCCGGGTGCGCGAGGATCGAGCGGGCGCCGAGCGCGCGGGGCCCCCACTCCATCCGCCCGTTGAACCAGCCGACCACGTCGCCCGCCGCGATGGCGTCGGCCGTGGCATCGAGCCGCGCCTCGCGATCGACACGCTGCGCCACGACTCCGGCGTCGTCGAGCGCGCGTTGTATCTCCGCTTCGGTGAACGCAGGCCCGAGGTAGGCGTTCTCCAGCGTGTGGCGCGGCCCGTCCGCGAGAATCGACTGGCTCGTGTAGAGCGCGGCACCCAGCGCCAGGCCGTCGTCGCCGGAGGCAGGGTGCACCACGCTCCGGCGGAAGGGCGTCTCAACCTCGATCATCCCGTTGGCCACGCTGTTGAGCGCGCAGCCACCGGCCAGCACGAGGTCGGTGGTGCCGGGGACGTCGACGGCCAGCCGGCGGACGAGATGCAGATACGCGCGCTCGAAGGCGTGCTGCACCCCCCAGGCGATATCCATGTCGCGCTGCGTGATCTCGGCGGACGGATCACGCGGTTCGCCGAACCGCTCGCGCATCCGATCACCCCAGAGACGCGCCATGGTGGCGCGCCCGTTCGCGTCGATCGTGAAGGCCTCCGTGGTGCCGAACGGCAGGAGCCAACCCGGTGTGAGCGTGAAACCATCATCGGTCAACTGCACCAGTTGGTCCGCCCAGTCGCGCAATGCGTCCGTGCCGTACGGTGCCAGTCCCATCACCTTCCCTTCGTCGCCGTACTCGCCATACCCGATGAACTGGCACGCCATGGCGTACAGGATGCCGAGCGAATCGGGCAAGAAGGTGCGATGGGTGACGTCGATGCGACCGCCGGTGCAGCGCGCGCGCATGGCCGACACGAAGTCACCCGAGCCGTCGACGGACATGCCGGCGCACGACTCGAATGGCGACGTGAAGTACGCCGAGGCGATATGGGCGAGATGATGTTCGACGTGAACGGCGCGGAAGGTGAGTGCGCTGGCCTCGGTCCCCATCTCGCGCGCGACGGTCTCGTGCAGGCTGCCCAGGGCGCGACGCGAGAGAAGCATCCGGCCGAAAGTGAGCAGCTGCCCGGGACGTTGCAGCGCGGCCGCGATCTTTGCGCCGCGATTGGCCTTCGTGTCGCGGCCAATGGCCACGAATTCCACGTCGCCCATGGTGAGCCCCGCCATGCGCAGGCACTCGGCGATGGCCAGCCGCGGAAAGCCCGCCCAGTACTTCTGCCGGTTGAGCCGCTCCTCGGCAATGGCCGCGACCGGCCGCCCGTCGATGACGAGGGCGGCGGACGCACCGGGGTGGAGCGCGTTGATGCCGAGGATGACGGCCACGAGGCCAAGTTAGCAGGGAGCGATGGACAGCCGCACGTGGGCGCGGGGGGCCCTGTGCTCGTGCACGTGCCGTGAAGCGCCGCGACTAGTGCGCCGGCCCCACAAATGCCGCGACAGCGTCGATGACCTCGGGCGCCTTGAGCATCCGGCGATGCCCGCCGACGTCCACCTCGAGATACATCGCCTTGGGCCAGTGGTCGGCAATCGTGCGACCGTCCGACACCGGCACCTCGGCGTCATGCCGATCATGCACGATCAGCGCCGGCACGCGAAAGCCGCCACCGGAGCGTCGAATGTCCACTTCGTCGGGATGCGCGCCCGTGATCTCGGCCAGCCGCTCGCGCATGTGACGGCCGATGCGCGGCTCGATGCCGATGAGCGTGGCGAAGCGGTCGAGTACGTCCGGCAGCGAGGCCGGCGCGCCCAGGAGCACGGCGCGCTCGGTGCGAAGCCCGCGTGTGAGTGCGATCGCCGCGGAAGCCGCGCCCATGGAGTGCGCGACCACCGTGTGGTACGTACCGACGTGCTGCTGCAACGTCTGCAGCGCCTCGGCGAAGGCGATGGGATGGGCGCGCTTGCCCGCCGAGCGACCATGCGCGGGACCGTCGAGCGCCACGACGCGATGGCCCGCCTCGATGAGCGGCTCGGCGATGCGCCCGAGTTGCGTGCCCCGCCCCTACCCCCCCGGCCGCAGGCCGATGGGCGCGCGAGTGGGGGGCCCCCACACCCCCATAAGCAACGTGTCTTCGACGCGCCCGGTGCGGGCGGGGGCGCGGGGGGCCAGATACCCGGCGGG
>JANMLN010000095.1:0-2272 GCA_031372565.1 Gemmatimonadota bacterium
TGTCAATGCTCGCGTGAAATTCCCCACCCAGTGATCATCTGAAAGTCCCCACCCCGAGTGACCTCACGACTCAGAGGGAGTCGTCAGGGTGGAGCCGACGAGCCCCGCCTTCCGCTTCTCGCGGAGTCGGTAGGAGTCGCCTTTGATGTTCACCGTCGTGGCGTGGTGCAGCAGCCGGTCGAGGATGGCGCTCGCGATCACGGCATCGCCGAAGACCTCGCCCCAGGCCCCCAGGCTCTGGTTGCTCGTGATCAGGATCGCGCCCCGCTCGTAGCGCCGACTCACCAGCTGGAAGAAGAGATTGGCGCCCTGCCGATCGATCGGGATGTAGCCGATCTCGTCGATGATCAGCAGTTTGGGCTGCGTGAGCAGCTTGAGCCGCTCCTCCAGCCGATTCTCGTAGAGCGCCTTCCCGAGCATCGTGATCAGGGCCGCCGCCGTGGTAAACATCACGCGGAGCCCGAGCCGACAGGCCTCGAGCCCGAGCGCGACGCTCAGGTGCGTCTTCCCCACGCCCGGCGGGCCGAGCAGCAGCGCGTTGGCGCCGTTCGCCACGAAGCGCATCGTCGCCAGCTCCTTGATCACCTTTGGATCGATCGACGGCTGCGCCTTCCAGTCGAAGACGTCGAGCGTCTTTTGAAACGGGAAGCGGGCCATCTGGACGCGCATGGTCTGGTGCTTCACCTGCTTCGCGGCCACTTCGGCCGTGAGCACGGTGCTCAGGAAGGCGCTGTAGCTGAGCTCCTGCTGCGCCGCCTGCTCAAGCAGCGTGGGCAGTGTCTGGCCCACCCGCGTCAAACGGAGCTGCTGACACTGGAGCGCGAGCTGCTCGAGCTCGGCGGCGGGTGACGTGGCCGGCGTGCGGCTCATGCGACGCCCTCCTCGCTCGCGGCGGCGAAGCGTTCATACACGCGCAGGTCGCGCACCGCGACCTCCCCGCTGCGCGGATAGCGCGGGTCGTGCTGCGGCGGCTGGACCACGAGCGGCGTGCGATCGACCCGCAGCAGGCCCGCGTAGTGGGCCGGGACCATGACCACCTGCTGGCGCCCCTGCCGCGGATGCGTCGCGACGACCTGCGCCTCATGCCAAATCGTGAAATCCGTCGCGTGCTCCCGGACCGTCACCGTCGCGCCCGCCAGCTGCGCCGGGACGCTGTAGCGCGACCCATCGATGCTCACCAAGGCATCGTTGGCCACGACGCGCTCGCGCACGTGCGACCACGCATACGGCGGCCGCGCATCCAGCGGGGTCAGCGCTTCGCGGCCGAAGCGGGCCGAGGGCCGTTCGTGGGTCGTGCCGTGCACGCGCTCATCCGCGACCGTGGTCGTCCACTCGCCGAGCCAGGCGTTCAGCTGGGGCAGCGCGTCAAACTGCTTCCCCGCCAGCGCATTCCGACCCACGTAGCGGACGCCCGACTCGACCTTGCCCTTGGTCTGCGGCCGGTACGGCGCGCACGCCCACGGGCGAAAGCCGTAGTAGCCGGCGAAATCGGCGTACGTCGGATGCCAGGTCACTGCCCCACGCGTGTGGGTCAGCACCATCGCCTTCGCATTATCCACGACGATCATGTCCGTCACGCCGCCGAAGTGCTGAAACGCCGCCTCGTGCCCCGCCAGCCACTCGCGCAGGCGCTGCCGCGGAAACGCCATCGCGAAGCAGCGGCGCGAGAAGCCGAGCGTCATCACGAAGATCTGCACCGGCTGATACACGCCGCCGAGCCAGACCCGCACCTGGCCGAAGTCCACCTGCGCTTGCTCGCCGGGGCCCGTCTCAAAGCGGACCGTCGCGCGCTGCGGTGTAGCCGCCTGCCGCAGCGGCTGGACGGCGCGCCGGACCATCACCGCGGCGCCACGATACCCCTGCTCCCGCAGCTCGCGGTGCAGCACGGCGGCGTTGAAGCCCACCTCGGGCGCCCGCGCGGCCAGCCAGGCCCGGTGCGGATCCAGCGCCGACGTCCAGGTGCGCGCCGCCCGGGCGCGATAGCCGCCGCGCTGCCGCCACGACCGCACCGTCTTCCGGTCGAGCCCGTACGCCCGCGCCACGGCGGCCACCGCCTCCCCGCGGGCCAGTGCCTGTACGACCTGCTCCACCACCGTCTCCGTGACCATCGGCGCCGCTCCAGGGCAAGACTCCCCCGAAGATGCCGCCGGATCTGCCCCGGCTGGCTGGTCCCATCCCACCGCGTTCATCCCCGTCATCCGACCCTCACTGGATTGGGGGGTGGGGACTTTCAGATGATCACTGGGTGGGGAATTTCACATGATCGCTGACA
>JANMLN010000115.1:0-6153 GCA_031372565.1 Gemmatimonadota bacterium
GGTTGATCGCATCCACCGCCGTGAACGAACCGTATCGCTTGGTGAGGGCGCGGATCTCGATCATTCGCTGGCTCCGGGGCGCGGGCGTGGGGCAGGGTCGAGCACGTCGATCTGGAGGGCACCGAGCAGGCGCAGCAGCTGCGACTGCTTCTGGATCCCACCCGTCACGAAGCGCAGGTGCGAGGCATCGGCGGGGAACTGCCCGAACGTGGGATCGACCGCGACCCACTGGCCGAGGTACAGCTCTGGCCACGCGTGGAAATAGAAGCGGCCGCGCAGATAGGCGAGCCCGCTCGCCGTGCGCGCCGGAATGCCGGCCGTGCGCGCCAACGCCACGAGTAACTGCGTGTGCTCGTTGCAGTCGCCCTTTCGCTGGTCGAGCACGCGGAGCGCATCGGGCACGCTCACGGTCACTTCCTTCCGCAGCGAGTCGTGCACCCAGGTCACGAGGCGCTCGGCCAGCTCGCGGCGGTTCGTGGTGCCGACGCGCAACCGATTGACCAACGTCAGCAGCTTGGCGTTGTTCACCTGCAGCAGGGGCTCCGCCGCGAGCTCCCTCGCGTACCGGTTCTGCAGAATCACCCCGGCTGGCATCATCGCCAGCGCCGCGTTCAGCTCGGCCGGGTCCTCGCGTCGCACCTCCAGCAAGTTGCCGGCGAGCAACTGTCGTCCGCCGTCCAGATCAAAGCCGTCGAGCGTGGCACCCCGGAGCCGCACCTTGAGCCGATCCAGGTCGCCGCCCAGCGGAATGCGCGCCGCAATCGCCGTGGTCTCGAGCACGTCGCGCGCGGGCTCCGACCCACTCGCGGCCCGCGCCATCTGCTTCTCGCGCCAGTTCTCGAAGGCGACTTCGAACGCGGTGCGCTTGAGCACGAGACCGCCGGCCTGCTTCGCCTCGACCATGCGCCCGCGCTCATCCATCCAGCCGCCCACGTATCGCGCATCGGCGCCGCCAACCTGCCATGCCCGCACCGTATCGCTATGCACGATGCGCCACCTGCCCGTGGCGGGATCCAGCGCTGCGCTGTCGGGCACGGTGAACAGCGACTCGGCCTGGATCGACACCGTCACGTCGCGCGTCCCCATGCTCGTGGGGTCGAACATCGGCACCGTGAACGTCCGGCCCACCTTGGGCTTCTCGCCCAACATCACCGCGAGCGGCACCAGCGTGGGCAGCAGCACGGGACCCTTGGTCGCGATCCGCTGCGTGTCGGCCGGGCTCGACGCGCTGGTCACCACGAACCGGATGGCGGTATCCCCCTCCGTCGCTCCGACCACGCTGATCGGCGACGAGTCCGCGCTGAACTGCACGCTGAATCCGGTCAGCACCATGCCACGCGAGAGCCGGACTTCGCTCTGCGCCGTGGCGCGATGCAGCTGCCCACCGATCGGAAGATCCGCCGAGAAGGCGTCCTTGAGGATGAACCCCTTGCCCGTGGTGTCGATGGCCGAGCTCGCGAACCCCACCTGCTGGCCGTTCTGCTCGACGATGTAGTAGAACGTTTCGGGGCTCACCCGCAGGGCGAGCTCGGCGAGGCGCTGCCCGCTGCCCTTGAAGAGTTCGCGGCGCGCCAGCGCACCCATGCCGCCTGCCCACGCGAGCAGGATGACGACGGCCGTGACCGCGCGACGATTCATGGGCGGGCGATGCGACCTGCGGCCTGCACGGCACGCGCCGCACGGTGGGCCACCGCCGCTTCCTCGACGCGTCCCATCCGGTCCAGCACGTTGCCCAGCCCCTTCTGCGCCCGCCACATCGACGGGGCGAGCACGATCGCCTGCCGGAAGGCTTCGGCGGCCTCGGTCATCTGCTCCGACTGGTTGGCCGCTTCGCCGAGATGGTACCACGCGACCGCATGCGTCGGGTCGAGCGCCACGGCCCGGCGCAGCGGTTCCAACGCCTCGCGCCAGCGCCCGCGGCGGCTCCGCACGACGGCGTACTGCACCAGCGACTCGACGTGCTCGGGCGCCACACGCAGCGCCTTCTTGAGGTCGGCCTCGGCGGCCTCGTACCGGTGCGCGAGCGACAGCACCGCCGCCCGGTTGGCCAGCAGCGTCGGGTTCTCGCCATCGAGCTCGAGCGCGCGCTGGAACGCGGCGAGCGCACCTTCCACGTTGCCCGTCTCGGCAAGCAGGAGCGCGAGGTTGTTGCGGGCGCGGATGTGATCCGGCGAGAGCTTGAGCAGCTCCGTGTAGGCGCGGCGCGCCTCGTCGAGATTGCCGCGGTGCGTCGCGTCGCGCGCGGCGATGTAGAGCCGCTCCTCCGGCGTTGGCGGCGCCGGCGGCGGCAGCTCCAGCTCCTGTGTCGTGAAGCTGACCGTCTCCGGCGATGGCGCAGGCAACGCCATCGGCTCAGGCGCGCCCTCGGGTGAGCGCTCAACGTCGTCGTCGCGCTCGGGGGAGGACATCGCGTCGGACTCCGGCGGCTGCTCGTGCACCGCATCAAGGACTGCTTCGGGGCGCTGCTCGTGCAGACGCGGTGGTTCGAGAACGGCGGGCGCGGGCTCGGTCGCTGACGGCTCCGGTCCTTCGAACGCGACGGCGGTTGGTTCGGCGCCGGTGACGACGTCAGCGACGTCAGCGACCTCAGCGACCTCAGCCGCCGCAGTGATCGTTGCCGCATCGTCGTCCGTCGACGGCTCCGGTGAGAACTCGCACGCGGCGCGCTGCTCGCTCAGGCCGACGGCCGGGACCAACTCCGGCGTGAGCACCGCCACACCCATGTCGAGTTCCCCTTGCACATCGAGCGGTTCGCTCATGCGCGCGTCCATGGCCCCGCCAATCGGCGGTTCGGGGCGTTCCCCCTCCGCGGGGGCATTCTTACGAAAACGCGACCGCCGTCTCACGCGTCAGGAATCCGATAGGGTCGGCCCAGTCGCAGCGTGCTCGTGCGGCACCGTCGAGCGTCATCCACCCGCGATCGGGCGAGCGGCGCGAACGATCAGGCGTGCCGAGCGTGGTGGAAGCCACGAGCGCGTCGATGTCGGACATGGGGATGGGAGGCATGGCGAACAGCACCGCTGGTTCTCGGAAAGATAGCGACCTGTCGCGGCTTCCAAGGGCCCCAGCTTGTCGCCGCCGTGGTCGCCGAGCAGTTTACTCTGGCTATGGCTCAAGATGCGTTGATCGTCCGCGGAGCGCGCGAGCACAACCTCCGCAACATCGATGTCACGATCCCGCGCGACAAGCTGACGGTCATCACGGGGCTGTCCGGCTCCGGGAAGTCGTCGCTCGCGTTCGACACGATCTACGCGGAGGGGCAGCGACGCTACGTCGAATCGCTCTCGGCCTACGCTCGGCAGTTCCTCGGGCTCATGGAGAAGCCCGACGTCGACGCCATCGAGGGGTTGTCGCCCGCCATCTCGATCGAGCAGAAGACCGCGGGGCACAATCCGCGCTCCACCGTGGGCACGGTCACGGAGGTGTACGACTACCTGCGCCTGCTCTACGCGCGTGCTGGTACGCCGCATTGCCCGAACTGCGGCCGCCCCGTCGAGCGGATGAGCGCTGCACAGATCGCCGATGTCGTCCTCACCTGGCCCGAGGGGATCCGCCTCGAACTGCGCGCTCCGCTCGTCCGCCAGCGCAAGGGCGAGTTTCGGGAGCTGTTCGAGCAGGTCCGCACGCAGGGCTTCGTGCGCGCCGTGGTCGATGGCGAAACGATCGAGCTCGCCGATCCGCCCAAGCTCAACCGTCGCCAGAATCACGACGTCTCCGTGCAGGTGGACCGCCTCGTCGCCCGCACCGCTGACCGGGGCCGTCTGGTCGACTCCATCGAGACCGCGCTCAAGCTCGCCGAAGGGCTCGTCGAGATTGTGCGGCACGACGGCCCCAAGCCCGAGGTGCAGCTCTTCTCCGAGAAGTATGGCTGTCCGGCGTGCGGCGTCAGCATGGCGGAACTCGAGCCCCGACACTTCTCGTTCAATTCGCCGTTCGGCGCCTGCACCGCCTGCTCGGGCCTCGGCGTGCGCAAGGAAGTCAGCGAAGAGCTCATCCTCGGCGACCCCAGCATCTCGATCCTCGAAGGGGTCGTGCTCCCCTGGGGTGAGCCGGACGGCTACCTCCGCCGCGTGATTCTCCCGGGCCTCGCCAAGAACCTCAAGTTCGAACTCAACGCCCCGTGGCGCGACATCCCGCCCAAGGCGCGCGAGGCGCTGCTCAACGGCATTCCGGGCAAGAAGGGCGACGCGACCTGGGAGGGCATCCTCCAGAACGTGCAGCGCCGCCACGCGGAAACGTCATCCGACGGCGTGCGCGTCGAACTCGAGCAATACATGGTCACCGCCCCCTGCACCCAGTGCAAGGGGAAGCGGCTCAAGCCGGAGTCGCTCGCGGTCACCATCACGGGCCGTTCCATCGGCGACGTGGTCGAGGACCCGATCACCGATGCGCTCGCCTTCTTCGACTCGGTGCCGGTGCGCGCGCCTGGTGTCCCCGGGCTCGATCCGGGCATCGCCGGACCCATTCTGAAGGAAGTGCGTGAACGGCTCCGCTTCCTCGTCGATGTCGGCCTCGATTACCTCACGCTGAACCGCTCCGCCGAGTCGCTCTCGGGGGGCGAAGCGCAGCGCATCCGCCTCGCAACGCAGATCGGCTCGCGCCTCGTGGGCGTGCTCTACATCCTCGACGAGCCGTCGATCGGGCTGCATCAGCGCGACAACGCGCGACTGCTCGCCACGCTCATGCGTCTGCGCGATCTGGGCAACACGGTCATCGTGGTCGAGCACGACGAAGAGACCATGCGCGCGGCCGATCACGTCATCGATCTGGGACCCGGAGCGGGCAAGCACGGCGGCCTCGTGGTCGCCGAGGGCACGGTGCGCGACGTCGAGAATCATCCGGACTCGCTCACGGGCAAGTACCTGCGCGGCGAACAGGTGGTGGCCGTGCCCCGCGAGCGGCGCAAGGTCGAGCCGGGCCGCGTGCTGCGCATCGAGGGGGCCAAGGAGCACAACCTGCGCGACGTGACGGTCGAGTTCCCGCTCGGGCTCTTCGTGGCCGTCACCGGGGTGTCCGGATCCGGGAAGTCCACGCTCGTCGAGGACATCCTCCATCGATCGATGGCACGACACTTCTATCGCGCCCGCACCATTCCGGGGCGCCATCGGAAGCTCACGGGCCTCGAGCATCTCGACAAGGTCATCGACATCGACCAGAGCCCGATCGGACGCACGCCGCGCTCGAACCCGGCGACGTACACCGGGCTGTTCACGCCGATTCGCGAACTGTTCGCCGAGTTGCCCGAGGCGAAGATCCGCGGCTATGGCCCCGGGCGCTTCAGCTTCAACGTGAAGGGCGGCCGCTGCGAGGCGTGCGAAGGCGATGGCCTCGTGAAGATCGAGATGCACTTCCTGCCGGACGTCTTCGTGCCGTGCGAGGTGTGCAAGGGCAAGCGTTTCAATCGCGAAACGCTCGAGATCCGTTTTCGCGGTCTCTCGATCGCCGACATTCTCGACCTGACCGTCGAGGATGCCTGCACCTTCTTCGAGAACCAGCCGCGCGCCTTCCAGAAGCTCGATACACTGCGCGACGTGGGGCTCGGCTACGTGCACCTCGGACAGAGTGCGACCACGCTCTCCGGGGGCGAGGCGCAGCGCATCAAGCTCGCGACCGAACTCTCGAAGCGTGACACGGGGCGCACGATCTACATCCTCGACGAGCCGACCACGGGACTGCACTTCGAGGATGTCCGCGTGCTGCTCACCGTGCTGCATCGGTTGGTCGATCGCGGCAACACGGTGCTCGTCATCGAGCACAACCTCGACGTGATCAAGACGGCGGACTGGATCGTGGACCTGGGGCCCGAAGGTGGCGCGCGCGGCGGGCAGATCGTCGCTGCCGGCACACCCGAGGATGTCGCCAAGGTGGCCGCGAGCCACACGGGGCACTATCTCAAGCCGATGCTCGCCCAGTCGACGTGATCGCCCCCACCTTGTCGTCCTGAGCGCAGCGAAGGACCTGCTTCCCGCGGCGCTTGTCGTCCTGAGCGCAGCGAAGGACCGGCGGTCTCACATGGTCAGTGCAACACCTTTCGGACAGTCTACAATCGGAGGTGTTGTGATGGGACGATACTGTTCGCGTTTGACGCGGGCCGAGCACGCGGCCGTGTGGGGGCGCTATCGGGCGGGCGAGCCGGTGAGCGGGATCGCGGCC
>JANMLN010000124.1:0-79683 GCA_031372565.1 Gemmatimonadota bacterium
AGACTTGGACTGAATGGTTCGTGGTCATGGACACCCTTGGCGAAGCGGATCGAGCTACGCTGGAGAGCAACACATGGCGCTTGCGTCTTGCTTTGGCGCATCGCGACCCTTATGCTGCATTGGCGCAGCTCAATAAGGAGCTGGATAGCGAATCCAATACTAAAGATTTGGGTTTAAAACTAATACTTGCCGGTTACATTACAAACAACTAACAGAGACTTTCGCTCCTAAGCCCTCCGTTCGATACTGGCGAAGTGGAGAAAAAATATGCGTCCTATGTCGAGGCGAATAAACGCGACTTCGCAATGGGAGAATTGTGTTACACGTCGCCATACAACGGCCGCCACTTCAAGCGCGCAGAAACAAAATTCAAATCACCCCCGCACCTCTCCCCCCCACCATTCCCCTCCCTTCCCCTCCACAAAGCTCAATGCCGAACCTCGACGCCCTCTACCAGGAAGTCCTCCTCGACCACTACCGCAAGCCCCGCAACAAGGGCGCGCTGGATGGGGCGACGGCGGACGCCCAGGGGCGTAACCCGCTCTGCGGCGACGAGGTGAATGTCGCGGTCATCATGAACGGCAACGTGGTCGAGGCGGTAAAGTTCACGGGTCAGGGCTGTTCCATCTCGCAGGCGTCGGCCAGCGTGATGACACAGCTCGTCACGGGCAAGTCGGCCGCCGAGATCGAGGCGATCCATGCGCGCTTTCATGCGCTCGTGACCGGCACGCAGCCGCTGGCCGAGGGTGAGGGCAAGCAACTCGGCTCGATGGCCGCGTTTGCGGGGGTAAGCAAGTATCCGGCGCGCGTGAAGTGCGCGACGATGAGCTGGCACACATTACGGAAGGCGATGGGAACCGAATGAGCGACGCTGTACGCGGTGACATTGACCACAACGAGCTGAACCTCTCCGGCTTCGAGCATCTCGCAAACCTCGCCGACTTCGGCCCCAACGGGCTCAAGGCCGTCCGCACCAACGGCGGCACGCGCGTGTGCCTGGTGAAGATCGGCACGCAGGTGCGGGCGATTGCCGACAACTGCACGCATCGCGACTTCCAGATGAGTGAGGGGGAGTTGCTCGAGGACGGGCGGGTCGAGTGTGCGTGGCATGGCGCGCAGTTCGATACGGCCACCGGCGCGGCCGTGCAAGCGCCCGCGACCAAGTCGATCACGCGCTACGCCGTGCGGCAGCGTGGCGAGGAGATCTGGGTAGGCGGCGTGATCCATGGCTAGCCTCCACACCGCTGTCGTCCTGAGCGAAGCGAAGGACCTGCTTGTGCCCGTGAACACCGCTGTCATCCTGAGCGAAGCGAAGGACCTGCTTGTGCCCGTGAACACCGCTGTCATCCTGAGCGAAGCGAAGGATCTGCTTCTGCCCGTGAACACCGCTGTCATCCTGAGCGAAGCGAAGGATCTGCTTCTGCCCTTGGCCCCCCGCTCCGACTTCCCGTTACTCGCCGCCAACCCCACCCTCCACTACCTCGACTCCGCCGCCACCGCGCAAAAACCGCGCGTCGTCCTCGACGCCATCCGCGACTACTACGAGACCTCCTACGCCAACCCGCACCGCGGCGCGTACGCCCTCTCCGTGCTCGCCACCGATCGCTTCCACGCCGCCCGCGAGACCATCGCGCGCTTCTTCGGCGTGACCGACAGCGCGACGCTCATCTTCACCCGCGGTACGACCGAGTCGATCAACCTGGTGGCGAGCACCTGGGGGCGCGCCAACCTGTCGGCCGGCGACGAGGTGGTGACGACCGGCATGGAGCACCACGCGCAGTTCGTGACGTGGCAGCGGGCCGCGCGCGAGGCGGGCGCGGCGTTCAGGATTGCAGAGCTGACGCCGGACGTGCGCATCGACCTCGACCACCTGGCGTCGCTCCTGAACGAGAAGACGCGCGTCGTGGCATTCACGCATGTGTCGAACGCCGTGGGCACGATCAATCCGGTCGCCGAGATCGTGGCGATGGTGCGGGCCAAGGCACCCCGCGCGATCATCGTGCTGGACGGGGCGCAGTCGGCGCCGCATCTCGTGGTCGATTTCCCGAGCCTCGGCGTGGATTTCTACGCCTTCAGCGGCCACAAGCTGGGCGGGCCCATGGGGATTGGCGTGCTGATCGGCCGTCGCGAGCTGCTCGAGGCGATGCCGCCGTACCAGACGGGCGGCGACATGATCGAGTTCGTGCATGACGACGTGAGCACCTGGAACGTGCTGCCGTACAAGTTCGAGGCGGGAACGCCGAACGCGGCGGACGCGGTGGGGCTCGCGGCGGCGTGTGACTACCTGTCCGGGCTCGGCATGGCGCACGTGCGCGCGCACGAGCGGGCGCTGACGATCGCGATGAGTGATGCGCTGGCGGCGATTCCCGGCGTGACGGTGTATGGGCCGGCGGCGGCAGAGCGGTCAGGGGTGGTGAGCTTCACGATGGCAGGGGCGCATCCGCACGATCTGGCGACCGTGCTGGATGAGCACGGGGTGTGCGTGCGGGCGGGGCATCATTGTTGTCAGCCGTTGATGCGGCGGCTGGGAGTGAGTGCGACGGCGCGGGCGAGTGTGGGGATGTACACGACATCGGGCGATGTGGAGGCCGTAGCTGGCGGCGTGCGACGCGCCTGCGAGCTGTTCGGGACCTGACGTCGCTCCACTGGCGCGGTTATCCTGCTTTCAGCCAAGGCGCCTCGCGGTACCCGAGCTTGCAAGGCTGTTGACCTGGGATCGAGATGAGCGCCTGAACGATGCTCGAGGTCGGTGCGACTACATGCGAGGCCTTGGGGCGGTCGGCAGGATCAATCTGGAGAGGGTGGTGGGCGGCGGCGTTCGAGATTGAGCTGACGACGTTGTTCGCGGCGTAGCTGAGCCGATCAACACCGAAACGTTCGGTTCGGCACGTCTACCGGAAGCTGCCGCAATGTTCTGTTGCACCCCGCGTGCGATTGGTGACGAGGAACCACTCGGGCATCGCTACGCTCAAGGATGCACCCCCCTTGCGCCTCCCCTCCCGCCGAGCCGACGTTATGCACATGGTCGCCCCAACCCACTGGACCGCGAACATGGTGCGCGCGCTGCCCGACGACGGCCAGCGCTACGAGACCATCGGCGGCGAGCTGCTCGTGAGCCCCGCACCGCGCGAACTGCACCAGCGGGTGCAGCTGCGACTGTTGCTCGCGATCGGGAACTATCTGGAGCGCGAGCCCGTCGGCGTGCTCTATCCGCCGCCGATCGACCTCTCGTGGAACGACCCCGACGTCACGGTGCAGCCGGACCTCACCGTCGTCGACATGGAGCAGGCGGCAACCGGCATGTGGAACCGCATGACGCGCGTGTTGCTGGCGGTCGAGATCCTGAGCCCAGGGTCGGTGCGCGCCGATCGCGTGCTCAAGCGTCGGCTCTACCAGGCGAAAGGCGTTGCCGAGTACTGGATCGTGGATGCCGATGCGGCGCGCGTCGAGGTGGTGTCGCTCGGGCGCCCTGCGGGACATGTCGTGGACGAGGAACTGACCTGGGCGCCACACGGCGCCACTGTCCCTCTCACAGTCGCTCTGCCGGCGCTCTTCGCACCCTTGGTCGCTCGGCGACATCCCGGCTGACGCGCCTCACAGTATCAGCCGGGGAGTCTGCGTGTCGTTCGGTGCCGACTCCTACTCCGGCTTCGCGCTCATCTGCCACAAGCTGTACAACATCGGCACCACCGCCAGCCACCCCACCACCGTCCAGCGCCGGTACGCCCGCTCGACGCGCGTATCCTCGCCCTTCCCCGCCTTGAGCATCATCACCTGCGCCGGGATGAGCAGCGCTGCCCACAACACCGTCGACACGGCCAACCCCACCATCGCGCGCACGATCCACCCCGTGCTGAGCATCGGCACGCCTAGCTGCAACGCGCGGAAGACGCCGGTCACCACGAGCAGCGAGCTCGCGCCAAGAGTGAAGATGATATCGGTGACCATGATCGCCCGTGCCGCCGGCGCGAACCCCTTGGCGCCGTGCTCGCGCCAGAGCGCGATGGCCCACACCCCGGTCACGATCACGTTGCCGAGGAGCAGGATGGCCGAGAGAATGTGCAGATACTTGAGCAGCATGCAGAAGTGTTACCGTATGGGTCTGTACGACAGCGCAGTGGCTGACGCGCACAGTGCGTGAAACTGGGGTGATTCGCAACAATCGGGTTACGGCGAAAGCTCCCTGTCGTGCGAGCTTCGCGCCATGCGTCCCTCTTGCGCTGTCCCCCCAGCCGAGCCGACAATATGCACATGGTGGCCCCGCAATACTGGACCGCAGAGATGGTGCGCGCACTGCCTGACGACGGCCTGCGCTACGAGACGGTGTACGGGGAGCTGCTCGTGAGCCCCGCGCCTCGGCCATGGCATCAGCTCGTGCTCTGGCGACTCGTCATGGCATTGGGCGCGTACCTCGAGCGAGAGCGTGTTGGTCAGCTGTTCTTCGCTCCTGCGGACATCTCCTGGAGCACCGACACGCTGGTGCAACCGGACTGCTTCGTGGTGGACCTCGAGCAGGCGCGCACGCTCGAGTGGGAACAGATGCAGCGCCTTCTCGTCGCCGTGGAGGTGCTGAGCCCGTCGTCGCTCACGGCCGATCGCTTCAACAAACGCGTGCTCTATCAGCGGCAGCAGATCGGCACGTACTGGGTGATCGACGCGGATGTCGGCACGGTCGAGACGTGGACGCCCGACGCGACCTTCCCGCTCTTCGCCAGCGAGCGCCTGGACTGGTACCCGGATGGCGCGAGCGTGCCCTTCAGTATGACGCTCGCGGAGCTTTTCCGGCCGATGTAGCGGGGCGTCGGTGCGCTGTGCCACCAGCGCGCGCATGATGCAACAGAATAATGCGCGTGATTTGGAGACGGTGTGCGTGATTCGCGTTACCAGCCCAACGCCCAAGCGGTGTACGCTGTCGCTCCATGCACACCACTTGCGCAGTTACCCTCGCCGAGCCGACAATATGGGCATGCCCGCTGCACAGGCGTACTGGACCGTGGACGAAATGCGCGCGCTTCCGGACGACGGGCGTCGTTACGAGGTCGTGCACGGGGAGTTGCTCGTGAGCCCGGGGCCCACGCTGCCGCATCAGGAGATCGCGGGGCGGCTGTATCGGCGCCTGTCTGACTATCTCGATGCGTTCGGCGGCGGACACTGTTTCATCGCCCCGACGTCGGTACGCGGCTCGGCGACCACCGAAGTCCAGCCCGACGTGCTCGTGCTCAAGCCCGGCGCGCGCCTCGACGCGAAGTGGGCGAACCTCACGGATCTTCTCCTCGCCATCGAGGTGGTGAGCCCGTCCACCGCGCGCGCGGATCGCTTCGTGAAGCGGCGCCTCTTCCAAGAGGCCGGCTTACCTACCTACTGGATCGTGGACCCGGGCGAGAGCCTCGTGGAAATCTGGACGCCGCGCGACATGACCCCGCTACTCGAACGCGCCGCACTCACCTGGCGCGCGAGCGATGACGCACGCGCGCTCATTATTCCAATCGCAGAGCTGTTCGCACCGCTCTGAACGAGTTCGGCGGCCCCGGTTGATCCGAAGCCGCCGAGGCATGCGGGTGAAGCGTCACCACGCTACACACCACCGCACTAAGCGCCGATCTTGAACAGGATCAGCGTCGCTCCCATCCGCAGCTCCGCGCCGTCTTCCAAGCTCACCGGCTCCGTGACCACTTCGCCGTTGAGCAGCGTCCGGTTGGTCATCCCCTCGTTCTCCAGCACGAACCCGAACGTCTCGTCCCGCAGGATCTTCGCCTGCGCGGTCGACACGGTCGGATCGGTCAGCGGGAAATGATTGCGCCGCCCGCCCTCGCGCCCGATGAAGATGGTGTTGCTCCCGATCGGCATCTTCCGCCCCGCGTCCGGTCCCTCGACAATCTCGAGCCGCGCCCCGGTGTACTCGAATGGTTCCGTCTTGGGCGGACGCGGGTCGAACGGCTGCGTGATCGGCGCACCGCGCGCGGGCGGACGCGGCGGCAACGCGAACGGATTGGCGACCATGGGTCCGCCGAGCACGGAGCGCTGCACGGGCACGGTGGGACGCGGCGCGCGCGACGGCTCGTTCGCAGCAGCTGCGGCTCCGTTCTCAGGCACGCTCGGATGCTCGCCGGTCGTGCCGATCACCGGCGTTCCGCCCGGCGTCTGCCGCACGATGGGTGACCCGTTGGGCGTTGTGCGTGGCAGCGTGCCGGCACCCGGCGGGGGTCCCTTGGGTGGCGCCATCGGGCCATCGAGCGTCGGCCGGAACGCGCCACTCTGCCGCCCCTCCAGATTCGCCCACGGCATGTACACCGGTGGCGGCGCCATCCGCACAGGCCCACCAATGACGATGGGCACGGGCGGGCGCGCGGCATCGCTCGGGTCGACACCAGGCATCACGCGCGGCGCACGCTTGAGGAAATAGAACAGCGCCCCGCCCAGCCCCAGCGCGATCAATCCCGAGATCGCCACGATCCAGAGCAACCACTGCGGCTTGTCGAGCGCCTCGCGTGACTTCTCCCGGATGATGGGAATGGTCGCGTTCTCGCGGCTGGGCACGACCACGCCGCGAATGCGAAGCACGCGCCCGGGCGCAGGCAAGTCGTCGCTCTCGACCGCGATGCCGGTCGTGTCGGTGTAATCGACAAGCCGATACGTCCCCACCTGGCTCCCCGGCAGCGACGACTCCGCTCGTCCCACGAGCCCGGCGACATCGACTTCGAGGTTCCAGAACTTCTGCGGGTTGGCGCGGATCGCGGCGATCGAGTCCTGGGTTTGCGCGGAGAGAGGGAGGGAGAGGAGGGAGAGGAGGAGGAGGAGGGCGAGGGACAGAGCAAAAGCAGGTCCTTCGCTGCGCTCAGGACGACAAGCAGGTCCTCTGCTGCGCTCAGGACGACACGCAGGTCCTTCGCTACGCTCAGGACGACGGAGGCGGGGAGATGGACGCATCACCACAACTCCAGCAGCAAGCCCGTGGCCCACAGCAGCACGCACAACACCACGCCGAGCGCGCTGCCCATCCACACGATCGTCGTCTGCCGCGCACGCGCCTCTGCCGCCCGCTTCCGCAGCGGCGCGCGCGTGCGCCCCATGTCCGGGTCGGTGAGCCGCGCCGCAAACTTGTACGGCACCCGCGCCAACACGAGCCCGATGTTGTCGTCACCACCGCGCGCGTTCGCCTCGGTCACCAGCTTCTCCGCCAGCTTCTTCACGTCGGGTTCGCGCCGCAACACGTACTGCAGCGCGTTCGGGTCCAGATGGTGCGACAGCCCGTCGCTGCACACCAGCAACAGATCCCCCGGCAGCGATTGCGTCCATCGCACATCGGGCTGCACTTCATCCCGATAGCCGATCACGCGCATGAGCTGCGCCGCGTACGGGCTCTCACGAATGTCTGCCTCCGACATCGCTCCGCTCGCGCGCTGCTCCTCGGCCCACGAATGGTCCACCGACAGCTGCTGCAACAACCCCGAGCGCAGCCGGTAGATGCGGCTATCACCCACGGTGACCACACCGCACCAATCGCGCAGCATGAGCGCCACGGCCAGCGTGGTGCCCATCCCCTTGAGCTCGTCCGGCTTCTCTTCGGCAATCCGCAGCACTTCGGCATTCGCATGCGAGATCACCGCGTGCAGGAACTCGGTCGCATGCTGCTGCCATTCCGCGCCGAGCAGATCGAAGTCCGGACGCCACGCCGAGAGCGCATCACGCACGACGCCGAGCACCAGGCTGCTCGCCACTTCGCCACCCACTCGGCCACCCATGCCGTCGCAGACGATGAGCGCGGCGTGCGCTTCCTTGTCCCCTGCGGGACCGCCGGCGGCAAACTGGATGGCGAGCGCCTGATCCTGATTCGTCTCGCGCACCATGCCGATGTGCGACACCGACGCCGCCTCGACCGACGCGCCACGAAATGCCGTCAGGAGACTCATGGCGCGGCCATCCGGCGCGTGATGGTGCGCCCGGGAAAGACGACCACGGTATCGCGCACCACGCTCCCGCCGCGCTCGATGACAATCACGTGTCGCCCTGGTGAGAGCGCCAGAAAATCGGCCGGCGCTGGGCGCGACTCGCCAGCGTCGATGCGTACAGTCGCGGCACCATTGGTGATCTCGATGCGCACCGCACCGGTGGCCGCGTAGCCAACGGTCAGCGTCCTCTCCTCGTCCTCGCGCACCACCAGCGTGAAGGTGGAGTCGTCGAAAGAACGCGCGCGGAAGATCGCGCGATAGCTCCCCGGGGCGAGCTTGACCGTGAGGGGCGTCTGTCCTTGTGCGAGCACCCGATCGCTCCCATCGGTCGCGCGCACTTCGGCAAAGGCCGTGATCGGACTCTTCAGGATGGCCGTGCCAGTCCCGCCGCCCAGCACCACGCGCAGCGGACGACCCTTGAACCAGATGCGACGCGAACTGTAGCGCGGATGCTCGATCGCGAGCTGCACCGAGTCGCCCGAGTTCACCGTGACCTCGGCGTGGTCGCGCCACTGCTTCCGATCACCGTCAATGCGGCGAATGGTCGCACCTTCAGGCACGACATCCACCGACGACACCAGCATGCGCTGCACCGGCGCCATGGGGAGCGGCGCGTCCACCTTGGGGGTGTCGACCTTGAGCGCGGGCGCCGCAACAGCGGGCGATGCCGCGACGACCGGCGGCGTCAGCATCGGCGCCGGCGCTGGCATTCTGACGCGGGCCATTGCCGGCGGTGTGACTGCCTGCCGTCCGAGGAAGCCGCCCCCGAACGCGTACAGCGCGGCCGCACCAAGCGCGACGGCCATCGTCATCGACAGTGCTACCACGAGCCAGGTGGGGAGCTTGGACGACACCGGCGTGACGACTCCCGTTACCGGGCCCGTGTCCCCCAGCGGCGTGATCGGAAAGACAACCCCCGACTCCGGCGACAGCTGGTACGCGATCGGCATCAACGCTTCACCCAGCGCCGCCGCATCCGGATATCGCCGCTTCGGATCCTTGTCCATCGCCTTGGCGATGATCGGCGTGAGCACACCAAAGCGCAGCTCGGCCATCGCCATGTTCTCGAGCAGTGGCGGCGTACCGCTCGCCACGCGCGCCGCGATCTGTTCGGCCGAGCCGCCGCCAAAGGCGCGCTCGAGCGTCATCATCTCGTAGGCGATGCTCCCGAGCGAGAAGACATCGGCGGCCGGCCCCGCATGGCCACCCATCACCTGCTCTGGCGACATGAACTCCACGGTGCCGATGAGCGGCGTGCTCACCGGCGTGTCCGAACGCTCGGCCAACCCGGCAATGCCGAAGTCGAGCACCTTCACGCGCCCGTCGGGGAGGAGCATGATGTTCCCCGGCTTGAGATCGCGATGCACGATCCCGCGCCGATGCGCTTCGGCCACACCATCGCACACGGCCGCGAGCAGCATGGCGGCGTGCACGGCGTTCCAGGGCTGCCTGCGCGCGAGCTGCTGTGCGAGCGTTTCGCCCTCGAGCAGCTCCATGACGATGAGCGCGTCGTCGCCCGCCTGCTCATAGGCGTGCACCGTGACGAGGGCAGGATGATTGACCGCGCCGGCCATCTGCGCCTCGCGCAGGAACCGCTGCCGCGCGTCGGCGAGCGTTTCGTTGGGGAGCGGTGTCGGGTGCACGACCTTGATCGCGACCGGCCGCCCGAGCATGGTGTCCGTGGCACGGTAGACCACCCCCATGCCACCGCGGCCGAGTTCAGCCTCGATGCGGTAGTGGGAGATGGTCGAACCGGGGGTGCCGATGCGGGACGTCACGTACGGAAATCTATAGGGACGAACGGTACCCCCGCGCGCCGCGTGCTGGTTTGCTTTCACGTAGCCGAGGGCGCCGTCACTCCGCGTGCAGCTCGTCCCACAGCTTCACCGCCTTGCTCTCTGGCACCCAGAAGGCGCCCACGATCACGGTTATGAGAGCGACGCCGATCGGGTACCAGAGGCCGGCATAGATGTTCCCCGTCTTGGCCACGAGAGACGTCGCGATCAGCGGGAGAAAGCCGCCGAACCAGCCGTTCCCGAAGTGATACGGCAGCGACATCGACGTGTAGCGGATGCGCGCCGGGAAGCTCTCCACCAGGAAAGCGGCCACGGGACCGTAGCTCATCGTCACGAACAGCATCTGCACCGTGACGAGCAGCGTGAGCGCTACCGGATTGATCGGATCGCTGTTGGCCTTCATGGCCTGGTAGATCGGGTAGTAACAGACCGCTGCCAGCAGCATGCCGGTGAGCATGATGCGCTTGCGCCCGATCCGGTCCGAGAGCGCACCAAACACCACGAAGAACGGCGTGCCCAGCACGAGGGCCACCGCCATGATGATGTACGCCGTGGTGAGCGGCACCTTGAGCACGGTCTGCAGGAAGAACAAGGCGTAGAACTGCCCGGTGTACCAGACCACGGCCTGTCCGCCGGTGATGCCGAACAGCACCAGGAAGAACACCTTCCACCGCTCGGCGGTCCCGAACGCTTCCTTGATGGGCGCCTTCGATGTCTTGCCCGCCGCCTTCAGCTTCGTGAACAGCGGCGACTCGGCCATCTTCGACCGGATGTAGTACGAGAAGAAGACGAGCAGCACCGACAGCACGAACGGGATGCGCCACCCCCACACCTTGAAGGCATCCTCGCCGACGATCGTGCGCACAGCGAGGATCACCACGAGTGACACGAACAAACCGAGTGTCGCCGTGGTCTGGATGAAGCTCGTGTAGAAGCCGCGCTTGTCGTCGGGGCTGTGCTCGGCCACGTACACCGCAGCGCCACCGTATTCGCCGCCGAGCGCGAGCCCCTGCAGCATGCGCAGCAGCACGAGGATGATCGGCGCGGCGGGGCCGATGGTCGCGTAGCCCGGGAGCAGTCCGATGACGGCGGTGGAGCCGCCCATGAGCACGAGCGTGATGGTGAAGGCGTACTTGCGTCCGACCAGATCGCCGATGCGCCCGAAGACCAGCGCGCCGAACGGACGGACCGCGAAGCCGACTGCGAAGGTGGCCAGCGTCTTGAGCAGCTGCGTGAGCGGCGTATCCGTGGCCGGATAGAAGACGCCGGAGATGATCGCCGTGAGCGAGCCGAAGATGAAGAAGTCGTACCACTCGATCACCGTGCCGGCGCTCGAGGCGGCAATGACCTTCCAGATATCCTGCGGCTTGTCGACGTCGTGCGTTGGGGAAATGCCGGGGACGACGGCGCCGCTCACGGGCGAACCCCGTCGAGTCCCGTGAGCGTCGTCACGATCGACATCACGAACTGCGGCCCCTTCCAGCCGTCCTTGCCGTCGTCGTAGGCCTCACGCAGCGAGTGCGCGTCGGTGCCCTCTCCGCCGCCGCCGATGGTGATGGCCGGAATGCCGCGTCCCATCGGCACGTTGGAGTCGGTGCTGCCGGAACGCGGCGTGATGCGCGTCGAGCCGAAGGTGATGGCCGCGTCGAGTGCCGCCTTCACGATCGGCGTGCTCTCGGTTTGCGTTTCACTCGCAGCGCGAATGCCGATCGTGTCGATCTTGACGTCGAGTGCCATGTTCGAGCCGGGCCAGCGTGCCTTCTCGTCAGCCGCACCTGCAGCGATCGCAGCCCTGATCTTCGCGTCGATCTTGTGGAGCTCGACGGCAGACTCGGAGCGCATGTCGATCTCCATGGCCACCTCGAACGGAATCGAGTTCACGCTCGTGCCGCCCGAGAGGAGGCCGACGTTGAAGGTCGTCTTGGGATTGGCCGGCGTACGCAGCTCGGCGATCTTCGCGATCGCCCGGCCCATGGCGTGTGCCGGGTTCGGCATGCCGAAGGCGTTGAAGCTGTGTCCGCCGGGACCGATGAAGCGCACCTTGTAGCGGTGACTGCCCACGCCCCGGTGCACGACCGAGAGCCCGGTGCCATCCACGGAAATGAAGTGCGTGATGCGGTCCCTGAGCGGCGACTTGTTGAACAGGTAGCGCACACCGCGCAGATCGCCGGGACCCTCTTCGCCCACATTCGCAATGAACAGGATCGTCCCCTTGGTCTTGACCTTCGAGAGCTCGAGCGCGCGCCCCACCGCGAGCAGTACCGCAAGACCGCGACAGTCATCGCCGATGCCGGGCGCCTTCATGAGCGTGCCTTCACGCTTCACGGTGACGTCGGTGCCCTCGGGGAACACGGTGTCCAGGTGCGCGGCGAGCACCACCACCGGGCCCGCACCGCTCCCCGGCCGCTCGGCGATCACGTTCCCTTCGGCGTCGATGGTCACGTTCTTGAAGCCCAGCGCCTCGAAGCGCCGCTTCATCTCGAGACCGCGCGCCTGCTCCTTGAATGGCGGCGCGGGGATCTGGCAGATCGACTGCTGCTGGTCGAGCGTCCAGCCGTTATCCGTCTTGACGCGCTCGAGGGCATCACGCAGTGCAGGGTCGGTGACCTGCGCGCCGGCATGCGGTGCAACAAGGGCGAACGCGGCCGCGAGCACCGCGGGGCAGACAACAGAACGCAGCATGGCAGACAATGCGAGAAGGAATGAGTGGTTGGGACGGTGGGGTATGCACCCGGAAACGGACGGCGACAAGGGGCTATGCGCCGGGGGTCACGGGGCGCAGCCAGATGCGCGCCGCGATCGTGCCGCCGACGAGCGCGACCGCGTACCCGTACGGCACACTCGGTGCGATGAGCGCCAGCAACAGCGCCAGGGTGAGTGAACGCGCATCCCCGCTCACTTCCTTGACCAGGCTCAGCAGCGTGACCGCTTCGACCACGAGCAGCACGCCGAGGATGGGCCCGGGAAAGAGCGAGAGCAGCGCCCGTGCATCGGCGCTGGCAATTCCCGCAGCGGTGAACCAGAAGAGGCCGTAGAGGACCACACTGCCGCCGGTGCGCGCCCCGAACGCGTAGTGGCCCGCCATCCCGCCCGAGCCATGGCAGACGGGAATCCCGCCGAGCGGCGCGCTCACGAGGTTCATGACGGCGTACGTGATCCCGATGTGCGGCAGCGTGATCGGTGGCCGTTCGGGGAAGAGGTCGATCGCGAGTTGGCGCGTGGCCAACACCGAGTTGCCGAGCGAGAGTGCGATCTGGGGCAGAGCGAGCATCAGGAATCCCTGCTGCAGCGCTGCCACGGACGGCATGCCGACAGCGGGGCCGGGCGCTGCGAAGCCCAGCGCCGGACCAGAGCCCCAGCGCCACGCGGCCCAGCCGAAGCCGAGCGGGAGCACGAGGAGCGCCGGCGGCACCTTGGGGTTGTTGCGCACCGCGAGCACGAGGGCGAGCGCCACGGCAGCCAAGGCGAAACCGCCGGGACCATCCTGCGGCACGAACTTCTCCAGCGCGAGCCGACCGAGCTGGAGCCCCAGCCCCAGCTGGATGCCGCGCACCACCACCGTGGGAACGAGGCGCTGCAGCCACGCGAGGCCGCCCGTGAGTGCCAACACGAGCATGAGCGCGCCGATGGTGAGCCCGCCGGCGCTCAGCACCTCGCGCGAGATGCCGCCGGCAATGACGATGGCGGCCACCGCCTTGAGCGGCTGCACCGGCATGGGAATCCGGTAGATGAGCCCCGTGCACACCTGCAGCGCCCCGTACACCAGAAAAACGGTGGCGGCGTCGAGGCGCGCGGCCACGATCATCCCTACCAACAAGGGTAGGTCGGTCCCGAGATCGCCAAAGGCGCCCGACCATTCCTGCCGGCTGAAACTGAGGGCGGTACGCCCCACGTATGGAGCCGGAGCGCTGACAGACATGACCCTATATTAGGCGCAGTGCGCGTGGCTCACACGTGCGCTCCCCCACCCTTTCCACGACGCACCATGGGCGGCCTCGCCGTCGAGATTCGTGGCATCTCCAAGCGATACGACCAGCACGTGGCCGTGCGAGAGTTGTCGCTGGAGGTTCCGACCGGCACCGTGTACGGCCTGCTCGGGCCGAACGGCGCCGGCAAGACCAGCACGATCCGGATGATCCTCAACGTGATCCTACCCGATACGGGCGCGATCACGATCCTGGGCCGCCCGAACACCGACCAATCGATCCTCGATCGCGTCGGGTACCTGCCCGAGGAGCGCGGCCTTTACAAGAAGATGAAGGTGCGCGATGTGCTGCGCTTCCTGGCCGAACTCAAGGGGATCGGTGCGAAGGATGCCAACAAGCGCATCGACGAGTGGCTGGAGCGACTCTCGCTCAAGACCGCAGAGCGCGACTGGGGCAACGCGAAGGTGGACGAGCTCTCGCGCGGCATGCAGCAGAAGGCACAGTTCATCGGCACGCTGCTGCACGACCCCGACCTGGTGATCCTGGACGAGCCGTTCTCGGGGCTCGATCCGATCAACGCGCAGGCGCTCAAGGACACCGTCGTCGACCTCAAGCGCCGCGGCAAGACGGTCATCTTCTCGACGCACCTGATGGACAACGCCGAGCGGCTGTGTGACTCGGTGTGCATCATCGCGCGGGGCGAGAAGGTGCTCGACGGCACCGTGGCGGGGGTCAAAGCCGAGCATGCCGGGCGCTACGTGGCGGTCGCGTGCGACAACGCCAACGAACCCGCGGTGCAGGCCGTGATGCGCGATGGCACGCTGGTCCGCAACGTGGACGACCAGAACACCTTCTTCGAGCTGGAGATGGTGCCGGGCGCCGACCCGCAGCGATTGCTGACGCGGCTGGTGGAGGCGCACGCGACCGTGCGCCGATTCGAGCTGGTGCAGCCGTCGCTGCACCGCATCTTCCTCGAGAAAGTGGGCGCCACAGGTGTGGAGCCCGGGATGACCGGACATGGGTAAGCTCTGGGCGGTGATCCGCCGCGAGTACCTCGAGCGCGTGCGCTCCAAGTGGTTCCTCATCGGCACCTTCCTGGGGCCGGTGTTCATGCTCGTGATCACGGTGCTGCCGGTCTGGCTGGCCACGCGCACCAAGGCGACGGCGGGCCTCACGAACATCCAGGTGCTGGACGCCACGCAGTCGCCGATCGGCGCGCGCGTCGTGGCCAAGCTCGGCGCCCTCCCGATCGAGGGCGGCGGCGGTACCACGCCCAAGCTCATGGTCGTTTCGGCGGCGGAACTGGGCAACGCCGAGGTGGTAGCCACCAAGGCCGTCATGGCCAAGGAGATCAAGGGCTACCTCGTGCTGAGCGGCGTGGCACCTGCGGACGTGAAGGTGCGCTATGCCGGGCGCAACGCGTCCACGGTGAACGACATGCAGCTCCTCCGCGATGCCGTGCGCACGAGCGTACTCGCGATGCGCCTGGAAGGCGCGGGACTCGATCCCGCGCGCATCAGCGAACTCACCTCGGTGCGCGTGCCGATGGAAGAAGAGGTGCTGGATGATCGCGGTCGCGGGGGCGGCGGCTCGGGCAAGGGGTCGCTCATCGTCGGCTATCTGGTGTCGTTTCTGCTGTACATGATGATCGCGTTGTACGGGCAGAACATCCTGCGCGGCGTGATGGAGGAGAAGTCGACGCGCGTGGCCGAGGTGGTCGTCGCGAGCGTGCGTCCCGATGTGCTGCTCGCCGGCAAGGTGATCGGCGCAGGCGCGGTGGGCATCACGCAGCAACTGATCTGGATCATGTCCGGGGTGCTGATCTTCACGCAGCGGGCCGCGCTGACCAAGGCCTTCGGGATCGCCGACCTGCCGTTCTCGCTGCCCACGATCGGGGCCGGGTTCCTCGCCGTGACGCTGCTGTACTACATCTTCGGCTTCCTGTTCTACGCCTCGCTTTTTGCGGCTGTGGGCGCGATGGTGAGCAACCAGGAAGATGCGCAGCAGGCGTCGATGCCGGTGACGGTCATTCTCATCCTGAGCGTGATCTTCATGCAGCCGCTGCTGCTGGCGCCCAACGGCAACATGGCGCGCATCATGACGCTCGTGCCGAGTGCCTCGCCGGTGCTGATGCCACTGCGCATGAGCATGGTGGATGTGCCCGCGTGGGAGATTGCCCTGTCGCTCGTGCTGCTGGCGGGCGCGTGCGCCGTGTCCGTGTATCTCTCGGCGCGTGTGTATCGCGTGGGGTTGCTGATGTACGGCAAGAAGCCAAGCGTGGCAGAACTGATCCGCTGGATCCGTTACGCGGGGTGAGCGCACGACAAGCGCTCGTCGCGCCCGGCATGCGCATGATGCACCGTGCGTGGTTTCGGTTACCTGATGTGAGAGCGGGGGAGGCATCGTTCGCGGATGCGTCCCCCTTGCTTTTTGCCCCCTGCCGAGCCGAACGTATGGTCATGGCCCAGACGCTCATGTGGACCGTGGAGATGGTCCAGGCGCTCCCGTCCGACGGGAACCGGTACGAAGTGGTGCGCGGGTCGTTGCTCGTGACTCCGGCGCCGACGTTTGGTCATCAGGATCTGGTCACCCGATTGCTGTACGCCCTGAAGAGGTACATGGAGCGCGAGCCGGGCGTCTATGTCGTCCTGTCACCTGCGGACGTGCTCTACGACGAACACACGGTCGTGCAGCCCGACCTGTTCGCGCTTCCGATCGCCGAGGCACGCAAGCGGGACTGGAAGCTGATGCGCGGGCTTCTGCTCGCCATCGAGGTGCTCAGCCCGTCCAGTGCGCGCAGCGACCTCGTCACGAAGCGGACGCTCTATCAGGAAGAGGGGGTGCCCCTCTACTGGATCGTCGACGCGGACCATGCGCGCGTTCTCGAGTGGACACCTGAGGCGACGGAGCCGATCGAGCGGCGCGACGTGCTGCGCTGGCATCCGCAGGGCGCAGCCACCCCGTTCGAGATGAGCGTGGCGGAGCTCTTCGCGCCGATCTGACGCAGCGGCCTGCATGCGTAAACGACAGCGCGGCGGCGCCCCACCCGGGACGCCGCCGCGTTGCTGCCATGACGCCCGCTTACGCCGTCTGCGGCTGCGCGCAGTACTTGTCGAACGCGGCCGTGAGGTCCGACGCGATCTCCGAGGCCATGCGCCCCTCGATCTGCCAGCGCTCGATCATGTGCACCAGCTGCCCGTCCTTGAGCAGCGCGATCGACGGTGAGCTCGGCGCGTAGCCGGTGAAGTAGCCGCGCGCGCGCGTGGTCGCGTCCATGTCCTGTCCGGCGAACACGGTGGTCACATGGTCGGGCTTGATGCCGTGCGCCATGGCGGTGGCCACCGCCGGGCGCGCATTGCGGGCGGCGCACCCGCACACCGAGTTCACGACGATCATCGTCGTCCCGGGGCGCGAGACCGCCGCATCCACCGCGTCCATCGTGCGCAGCTCTTCGACGCCCAGGCGCGTGAGCTCCTGCCGCATCGGGACGATCATCATTTCAGGGTAGTTCATGGCTATGGTGCTCCGTGGTTGGTCAGTTGGTCGTCGGTGGCTCAGTCGTCGTCGTGCCGGCCCTCGCGCACGAGCGCGAGGATGGCCGCCTGCGGAATCACGAGGAAGCGATCTCCTTCGAAGGAGATCTCCATGCCCGCCTTGCGGTAAAACAGGGCCCAGTCGCCGACCCGCGCCTGCATCGGGACGTGACGAGTCTCGCGCGTGCCGGCGGCGCCCATCCGCCACGGTTCCTCGCTGTTGTCCGCGCCCATGTCGGGCAACGGCAACCCCGGTCCGGTGGCCATGATCGTCCCACCCTGCACCGCCTGCCCTTCGACAGCCGTTGCGGGGAGGTAGAGCCCCACCTTGGTGCGGTCCTCGCCGTCCTCGATCCGCACAAGGACGCGGTCGCCGACGACAATCAGGTTCTTGTTGTTCTTGCGCATCGACAGAAACGAATCAGGTGGCGGGTCCGACGTCGGACCCGCGTGTCCGTGTGAAGATACAACGGCGCAGGAGCCCCACGGGGTTCCGCGCGCTCGCGCTCAGGCCTTGGGCTTCGACGCCTTGGGCTTCACCAGCCAGAACTTCTCCTGCCGCCCCAGCGCCCACTGCGGCTTGCCGTCGGCGCCAATCACGAAGTCCTCTTCCTGCCGCACCCGCACCGGCTGGTTCCCCCACTCGGGGATCGGGCTCGTCACCTGCAGCTCGCTCGAGAACCACATGTTGGGAATCACCACGGCATCGCCCCGCCCCGGCACGCCATCCTGATAGTCCCACAACCCGATCAGCGGACCCGCGCCGTGGCCGTGCAGCCCGATCGGATGCGAGTACATGGTGCCCTCGAGCCCCTCGATCGCCAGCTTCGCGCGCACCGCGGCGAGAATCTCGTTGCCGCTGCGGCCGGGTCGCGTTTCCTCGAAGAGGATGTCCTGGAACCGGTTGGACCGCTTGAGCGCCGCCTGCAAGCCGGCCGGCGGTTCCGTTTCGCCATCCTCGAGCACGTAGCCGTTGTGCTGCGTGTCGGTGTTGAGCCGGAGCGCGGTAATGCCCACATCGCACCAGAGCATGTCGCCCGGCATGATCACGGGATCCTCGCCCAGCTGCGACCCGGTCGCGCCCTTGCGCTGCACATCGATGCTGGGCTGGAACCAGGTGCCGATGCCCAGGTCCGCGACCTGCTGGCGCCACCACCAGACGAGGTCGCTCGTGCGCGTCTTGCCGGGAGTGACGACCTCGTTGGAGAACATCCGCTCGATGAGCGACCAGACCAGCTGCTGATGCTTCTTGTAGTACGCCGCCTCTTCGGGGAGCCGCGAGGCGATCATCTCGAGGGCAAGCGCCTCCGCCGGGCGGAACTTGCTCGACCAGGACGGCCCGAGCGCATCGGACATGCCCGCCAGCTCGCCGCTCGACAGGCCATCGGTGAACGCGAACACCTTGGACGTGTTGATGGCGATCGTGCGCGGATTGCGCTCGACGATCACCGCCTTGAGCGCCTCCCACTGCTCATCGCCCCACAGCTCGGCTTGCCGCGCGCCGACCGCCGCGTTCACGGCCTTGGTGCTCGAGACCGCCTTGAAGACGCCACCCTGCGACGTCCCGCCGAGGGCCAGCCGTTCGATCCCCTTGTCGCACGTGGGCGCAGGCTCGACGCCACCCGCCGTGCAGCGATCAAAGAAGACGTAGATCGTGCGGCGGCGCGCGGCGAACGTTGTGGGACTCGTGATCGCGCTGAAGACCGGGTCCTCGTTGTATTCGCGCATCGGCACCACCCACATGTCCACGCGCTGCTTGCGCATGAGTGCCGGCAGGAAGGTGTCGAGGCGCTTGGCGAGCCACGCCTGCTGCACCGCCGCCTGTTCCTTGACGGTACCGAACGGGCGCGTGGGTGCCTTGGCCTGGGCCGAGGCAACGTGCGCGCTGGTGGCCAGCGCGAGAGCGGCAAACGGGAGGGTGCGTGTCATGGGGTTGTGGGCGAAGGGTGTCGTCCTGAGCGCAGCCTGTCGTCCTGAGCGCAGCGAAGGACCTGCTTCTCGCGAAACCGCACAAGCAGATCCTTCGCTGCGCTCAGGATGACTCAATATGCAGATCCTTCGCTGCGCTCAGGATGACTCAATATGCGGTGGCGTCGGCGGGTGCTCGCCTGTCGTGATCTCCGCGACCTCCGTGTCCGCTTCACGGTCCATCGCGGCACGCTCGGTCGGCTTGTACAGCACATACCGCGCCGCCGTCACCGAGACCGCCAGCAACAGCCCGAACCCCCCGAGCAGCAGCATCCGGTTGCGGATGATGGTCAGCGCGATCGCGGGCCACTGCGCCACGGTTGCGCGCTCCACGCCGAGCGGTTCCATCCCGACCATGATCAGCGTCAGCGAGGCGAGCGCCTCGATCATCGCCTCCGCGAGCGCAAACAGCGGCACGCGCCACACCCACGTCCGCAGCGTGTAGTTGCCCACGTGCGCCGTGAGCGCACCACACGCGAAGAGCAGCAGCGCCGCGGCGTACAGCGAGGCCACCCACCAGCTCCCGCTGTTCAGGCCGAAGAGGGCGGCGTGCGCCACGCGCACCCCGACCCCGGCGCCGATCGCCAACGGCCACAAGGCGATCGAGAGCCGCCTGACCAAGGTCGGTTCCTCGATTGCCGTCCATCGGATCGTTTCGCGCGGGAAGAAGGCGACCATGCTGGCGAAGCTAGGGCGAGCCAACCGCACGCGACAGGGCGCAGGTCACGCCTGCCGTGTCACGCCACTGGCGGCGCGACACACGCGCCCCCCTGACAGGTGCGCACGCCGCGCCGCTCGATCCTGGTCTCACCCCACCGTCACCGGACGGCAATGCACTCGATCTCGACGCGGGCATTCAGCGCGAGGCCGCTGGCGCCGAAGGCACTCCGCGCCGGGAAGCGGCCGTTGCTGAAGTACGTCTTGTACACCTCGTTCATCGCGTCCCACTCCTTCATGTCCGCCAGGAACACGGTGCACTTCGCGACCTTGTCCATCGACGAGCCCGCCTTGCCGAGCAGCTCCTTGATGTTCTCCATCACCTGCCTCGTCTCCGCCGTGATCCCACCGGGGACGACCCCACCGGCCGCACTCGGCGCCGTGCCCACCTGCCCCGCGAGGAAGAGCAGGTTGCCGACGCGCACGATCGGCGAGAACGGACGCGTGGGCGGACCGTACGGGTGCATGAACTCGATGTCATTCGACGCGCCCGTCTGTGCCTTGGCCGCCGCCTTGGGCTTGGCGTTCTGCGCGGTCAGGGATGTCGAGGCCGAGGCGACGAGCACGAGCACAGCGAGCGAGCGAAGCGGGCGCATGGTGGTGAGGGCGAAGGGAAGTGGGCGACGTGCGATATCAGCGAGGGAGCGAGAGCCGTTCACCGCGAAGGACCGCGGCCAGTGTTTCTTCGAGCCGTTCGAAGGTGAACGGCTTGGCCACGGTCGGTTGACGCGACGCCGGACCGAGTCGCTGCGTCACGTCGAGGACATCGCCCGTCACGAAGACGGTGCGATCCGCGAGCGCGGGGTGCGAGAGGCGCAGCTCCTCGTGAAAGGCCACACCGTCCATGCCGGGCATGCGCAGGTCGCACACGACGGCGTCGAAGGCGTTGGCGTTGGCCGCGGCCAGGCCGGCGGGGCCGCTCTCGACGGCGACCACGGTGATGCCCCGCATGCGACCGAACGCCTCGAGACCCGCGCGCAGCGACGGCTCGTCATCGACCACGAGCAAGCGTCGCCCCGCGAGCGGCGATGCCGCGGTGACCGCCTTCATCTCGCCGCTGCGGCGGCGCGGCGGCGCGTCGCCACCCACCGGGAGGGTGACCACGAAGGTCGCGCCCGCACCGGGCGGACGGTCGGCCAGGCGAATCTCGCCCCCGTGCGAGGCCACGATGCCGTACGAGACCGAGAGCCCGAGCCCGGTGCCCTCCCCTTCCGGCTTGGTCGTGAAGAACGGCTCGAAGATGTGGGCGCGCGCGTGCACCGGCACTCCCGTGCCGGTGTCGCTCACCTCGATGGTCACGGTGGCATCGGTGCCACCCAGCGTGCGCACCGTCAGCGTGCCGTGCCCGCGCGGTGCCATGGCCTGGATGGCATTGGTGATCAGGTTGAGCAGCACCTGCTGCAGCTGGCGGCCATCGCCATCGATGGCGGGCACCTGCGAATCCAGCTCCGTCACGAGTTCGATCCGGGCCGACGTCAGCTGGAAGCCACGGAGCCGCAGGGAGCGCTCGACCAGTTCGTTGACGTCCACCGCGTTCCGCTCGGCCGGCGCCCGGCGCGCGAACGCGAGCAGGTCGCGCACGACCTGACTGGCACGCTGCGTCTCGGAGCGGATGACCTCGATCGATTCGCGGTGCTCGGTGCCCAGCGTCGGGTCGCGCAGCAGCAGCTGCGCGAACGCGCTGATGGAGCCCAGCGGATTGTTCACCTCGTGCGCCACCCCCGCGACGAGCTCGCCGATGGCCGCCAGGCGTTCGGTCTCGAGCAGCCGCGCCCGCAGCTCCCGTTCGCCGCTGATGTCGCGCGCGACGATCAGCACGGTCGGCGGTTCGGTGTCGGGCAGCCCCGTGATGGCGAGCGCGGTGAGGCGGTTCATACCGTCGCGCTTGATGCGCACCTCGAGCCGCGCCATGATCCCCTTGAGGGCGCCTTCGAGTGCGCGCAGGACAGCGAGGCGGTCCTCTCCGGCGACCAGGTCCGCGAACAGACGGCCCTGCAGCGCCGCGCCGGGAATCCCGGTGAGATCGTGGGCCGAGTCGTTGGCTTCGGTGATCTCGCCGCGCGGCAGCACCGTGAGGATGGCATCGGGTGCCGCGCGGAACAGGGTGCGGAAGCGCGACTCCGCCTGCCGCAGGTTCTCGACGTGCTCGGCGTTGTCGAGCGCGACGGAGAGCATGTCGGCCATGGCCTCGACGCGCCGGATGTCCGCATCGACCCAGACGCGCGGCTTCATGCCGAGGATCACGACACCTCCGATGCGCTGCCGCTGCCGGCGCAGTGGCACGACCAGCATCGACCGGATCCCTTGGCTCTTGTAGATCGGCACCGCAGCCGGATGCAACAGCTCCTCGCCGATCCCGGTGCTCAGGTCGACGATGGCGAGCGAGGTGCCGCTCTCGGCGACGCGCGCGACGGCGGAGCCGGCGGCCGTTTGCGTCTTCCCGATGAACGGGGTGCCCACGCCACTCGCCGCGATGATGCGCAACATGCCGTCGCCCTCGAGCGCACCGAGGTAGGTCCCTTCCACGCGCTCGATGTCGGCGAGCGCGTTCATGAACCGCTGGAGGACGCGATCGGGCCTGAGCTCGGCGTTGATCTCGTGCCCCAGCTCCCACATGCGGTGCAGCACGCGCTGCGCTTCGGTGAGCGCGGCCGTGCGCTGCGCCACGTACGTCTCGAGCGTGGCGCTCAGTTCCTGCTCGGCGCGGACGCGCTCCTCGAGGTCACGCGCGCGTCGCTCCGCCTGTGCCGCCACGCGCTGCAGCACGAGCAACCCGAGCGCGAGCGCAAGCAGGATGAGCTCGACCGAGACCCCACCCGATACCCAGGACCAGACGATCACCCCCGCCAGGAGCAGGATGGCGAGGATCTGGAGCGAGGTCTCGATGGGAGTCGCAGCCGTCGGGCGCGCCGATGCGGGCCCCTGTGGGGGAATCGGCGGCGCGGTGCCGACACCCTCGGGCGCGGTCATTGCAGGAACTCGTGCAAGAGGCCGTGAAAGTGGTGCACCCCGTTCTCGCGCGTGGCGGAGTAGCGGCCCCGCTCGTACACGCGCGACCGGAGGTTGCGCTGCACCGCTTCGCAGATGCCGATGTCCTCGTCCTGGATCGTGTCGCTGAAGGCGATCATGCGCGTCCACTGCGGATCATGGGCCGCGTCAGCGGGCGCCTGGCTCGAGTACCAGTCGTAGATCACCGTGGTCCGATCGGCACCATCGGGCACGACCAGGTTGAGCTGCAACTGCCCCTGATAGACGTTGAGCATCAGGTTGGGGAAGAGCCAGTAGTACTGCGCATCGTCGCCGTCACCTTGCGGCGTGTACAGGCGGCTCGTGTCGCCCGCGCGCACGGGGCGGATGGGCGCGTGTTGCAGCGACCACCATCGATGCGGTTCGATCCGGTACTGGTCGTAGTCGATCTCCTGGTGCAGTCCCGGATGCACCATGGGCAGGTGGTACCCTTCGAGATAGTTGTCGATGTACACCTTCCAGTTGCACGCGACCGACCAGCGCTTGCTCTGCACGAAGCGCATGGCGGCCATGCCGAAGGCCGCGGTGCGTTCGGGGATATCCTCGAGGAAGTACGCGAGCGCCGGCGCCTTCGGGTCGAGGTTCACGAACACGAGCGGACCGAACGTCGCCACCTGCACCGGCAGCAGATGCATCTCCTCCGGGCGGAAGTGCGCCGTGCCTTCCATTTCTGGCGCGCGCAGCAACCGGCCGTCCAACCCGTACGTCCACCCGTGATAGCGACACTGCAGCGTCTGGCGCTTGCCACAGCCACTGGCCACCGGTCCGGCCCGATGGAGGCAGATGTTGTGGAAGGCGCGCAGCTGGTCGGCGTCGCGCACGATGACGATCGACTCGCCGGCGACGTCGGCCACGACGAACTGCCCCTTCTCCACCAGTTGCTCCGTGCGGGCGGCCACCTGCCAGGTCCGGCCGAAGATCTTCTCCTGCTCGAGCGCGAGGTACACCGGGTCGGTGTAGAGGCGCGCGGGGATCGTCGACGCGGTCGCGATGTCGGGACTGAACGCGAAATGGCGGGTCATGGGCTGCCTCGTCGCAAGAGGCGCGACACCCCGGTCGAACTCAGCGGGCGCGCGTCTTCCAAATGTACATCGGCACCCCGAGCGCAACGACCGCAGCACCCCACGTGATCGTTTCGCGACCGACGCTCGCGATGGCCCACAGCACGAACAGCGTGGCGCCGATGCCGACCACGAGCATGCGCGGTCGATCGCGCTCCGGGACGATGCGACCGGGACGCGCACTCAACACGATGACCGACACGGTGGTCGCGAGGTACGCGAGCAACACGCTGAAGTTGGCCATCAACACGAGCTTCTCGAACGCTTGCAGCAGCGACTGGCTGAAGTAGGTGAACAACCCGGCCGATGCGAACGCGGTCCCGACCCACAGTCCCACGTACGGCGTGCCGTGGCGCGGATGCACGCGCGCAAACACCGCCGGAAAGACGCCGTCCTGCGCGGCACCGAACGGCACGCGACCGAGCAACAGCGTCCAGCCGTTGAGGCACGCCACGGCCGTGCCGACCCCCAGCACCGCCACCGCCGTACTCGCCCACGGTCCGAGGGCGTGCTCCAGCACCGCCGCGAGCGGTCGCGCCGTGGCCGCGATCTCTGCACTCGGCAACACACCGATCACGACCACGGCTGCGAGCACGAACATCCCCGCGGCGATCGCGAAGCCGATGCGCGTCCCACGGCGGATCACCCCGTGATCGCCCTGCACCTCCTCGGCCGCCACCGTCGCCGATTCGACGCCCGCGAAGGCCCACACGAGCAGCGCGACGCCACCGCCGAGCGCACCCACGCCCTTGGGCGCGAAGGGGTGGAAGTTCTCGAGCCGCACGCTGGGCAGGGCCAGCAGCAGCAGCACGAACGGCACGATGTTGAGCACGAGGAGCAGCTGCTGCACACGGCCGCTCTCGCGGACGCCGCGCACGTTGAGCCAGGCCGCGCCCCAGAGCAGCCCCTGCGCCGCGAGGAAGCGCAGCAGCGGACTCTGGTCGAGCGCGGGGATGAAGAAGCCGAGGTAGGCGACCACGCCGGTGGCGATGGCGACGTTGCCGACCCAGACCGTAAGCCAGTAGCACCAGGCCGTCTCGAAGGCGGTGAAGCGCCCGAGGGCCACCTCGGCGAAGACGTACGGGCCGCCGGTCCGCGGGAAGCGCGGTCCGAGTTCGGCGAACGTTTCGGCGATCAGCCAGAAGCCGAGCGCTGCGAGGAGCCACGCCACGAGCCCCAGAGGGCCCACAGAGGCCGCCACGGCGGCCGGGAGGGTGTAGAGTGCGGTTCCGAGCTGATTGCCCACCACGAGGGCAATGAGCGCTCCGAGCGGCAGGCCGCGCCGCAGCTGCGGCGCGGGAGCGGGCGAGGCGACGGCGTCGGCCGTCGCTACTCGATCCAATGCCCGATCCGTCGCCAGCGGATATCGGTCAGGAAGGGAAGCGCGCGGTCGCTTTCGGCGTCCCACGAGTAGTACACGAAGAGGGGCCGCCCGCGGATGTTCGCGCGGGGCACGGGGCCCCAGTAGCGGCCATCCTTCGAGTTGTAGCGATTGTCGCCGAGCATCAGGTAGTGGCCGGCGGGCACGATGAGCGGCCCCCAGTTGTCATGGGTCGGCGAGGCGGGCGGCGGCCCGAAGCGCGAGCCGGTGATCTCGGCAGCCTTCTGCCAGGCGTAGAGCGGATTCACTTCGGTGCCGTCGCCGACCGGATTGTTCGACGCGAACCCCTGCCGCTGCGCGACGCCGTTGAGGTGGAAGAGGCCATCGCGCATGTAGACCGTGTCGCCACCGACGGCCACGAGCCGCTTCACCAGGGTCGGGGTCGCGTCCCACGGCTGGTCGATCTGCGGGGGCGACTCGAAGACGACGACATCGCCGCGCTCCGGCTCGGCGTAGCCCGGCAGGTTGATCTTCGTGAACGGGATGTGCGGTCCGAAGCGGAGCTTGTTCACGAACAGCCAGTCGCCGATGAGCAGCGTGGGCTCCATGCTCCCCGAGGGAATGCGATATGCCTCGACGAGGAAGATGCGCAGGCAGAAGAAGACGATGAGCACCGAGCCGACCGACTTGATGAACTCGATGGCCTTGCTGCGCAGCGTGGCGGATGCGCCGCTGCCCCCGCTGCGCACCTGCGCGACGACGGATTCGGACGAGGGAGCTTTCGGCGACTTCTTCTTGCGGGCCACGGGCAGATGGGGGTGAGCGGGAGCGCGAAAGTTCCTGTGCCGCACGGGCGGCGGGCAAGGGTCCGTACGCAACGAGGGGGCGCGCCGTTTCGGGCGTGCCCCCTCGCCGTACCGCCGGAGCGGTGCTTACGACAGGTGCTTGCTGACGAGCTTGGTCATCTCGAACATGTTGACGACGTCCTTCTTGAAGATCGGCTTGAGCTTGTCGTCGGCGTGGATGTTGCGCTTCATCTTCTTGTCCTGCAGCGCGTTCTTCTTGATGTACGCCCACAGCTTCTTGGTGACCTCGGTGCGCGGCATCGGCTTGTCGCCGACGACCGCGGCAAGCGCGGCGCTCGGCGTGACCGGCTTCATGAACGCGGCGTTCGGCTTACGCTTCGCCGCCTTCTTCACGACCTTCTTGATCGCCTTCTTCGCGACCTTCTTGGTCGCCTTCTTTGCGGCCTTCTTCTTGGCAGCCATCAGAGCCTCTCCGTTGTGAAGTTCGTGTCTCCGAGCAAGTACCACTGACGCGCACAAGCTTATTGCGCCAGCCAGCCCGCGCAATAGGCAGTTTCTCCTCTGTGGCAGGGGAGCGCCCCCCGGGAGAAGCCCGGAGCGCACGCCAGCATGTGCGCGGTGTCACCCTTGAGACGAGCCGCCCCTGCCCTGCGCAACCTTGCCTGGAAGCACGTTCTCCCTCTGGAAAGGTGCGCCACGCGTGCGGCGCGCACCGCTCAGCCCGCGAGCTCCCGCAGCAGGGCGAGCATCCGCAGATCGTGCGGATCGGGGGTGTCATCGGCGTCACTCTCGGGTTCGCGCGCATTGGGCGTTTCGAGAATGAGCGGCACGCCCCGGGTGCGCGGGTCCGCCAACAGCCAGCGAAACGGCTCGATGCCGATCGTCCCCTCACCGATGAGCATGTGGCGGTCCTTGTTCGACGCCAGCGCCCCCTGCGAGTCGTTCAGGTGGAAGAAGCCGGGCGGCTCCCCGGTGGCGCGCTCGAACTCGTCGAGAATGGCCGTCACCGCCGCCGGCCCCGCGCCGAGGTCGTGCCCGCTCGCGTAGAGGTGGCAGGTGTCCAGTCCGTAGCCGGTGCGTGCCCGCAGCGCGGCCGGCACATGCTGCAGCATGAGCGCGATCTCGTCGGCGGTGCGGCCCATCGTGTGCCCCGCGCCGGCGGTGTTCTCGATGAGCAGCCGCGTGGGTCCGGCCGGCACCGCGGTGAGCGCCTGCGTGATGGCCGCCCCCGTGCGCGCGCAGGCCTCGTCACGACTCGACGCACCGGCGCTTCCCGGGTGAAAACAGACCGCCCCGACGCCGTACGCACTCGACCGCTCGAACTCCTTGGCCAGCGCGGCTGCGGCCTTGGCCGCCTTCTCCGGCTCCGGCGACGCCGTGTTGAGCACGTAGCCCGCGTGCACCACGACGAAGCGCGGCTCGATGCCGGCCGCATCGAGCGCCGCACGGAACGCCGCGGCCTTGTCGGGCTTCACCCCCGCCTTCTCGTTGTAGAAGGTCGGCTTGGCGGTGAACAGCTGCAGCGCCTGCATCCCGGCCGTCCCGGCGCGGCGCGCCGCCATGGCAGGGCCGCCTGCATCGGCCGTATGCGCGCCGAAGTGGTGCGACGCGCTCACGGAGCGTTCGGGTCCGTGACGGGGGTACCGGAGAGATCGATCATCCGTTCGCCATAGGCATACTCCACCGATCGCGGGCGCTCGAGCGAGTTGAGCCGCTTGGTGACGACGGCAATCCGGTTCGCCTGCTCCGCCACGACGGCCAGCGCCTCGGGCACTTCGTGCGGCTCGTAGAGCCCCTGCTGGATCAGCCCCACGACCGACAGCAGCGCCGCGAGCGGGTTGTTGATCTCGTGCTGCACGGCAATCGCCGTTTCGCCAATGCCGGCCAGGTAGCGCGCCTCGGTGAGTGCGTGCTCGGCGCGACGGCGCGTCTCTTCGGCCGCGATGCGCCGTTCGGCGATGCGCAGCCGCGTGAGGAACACCTGCGGGGTCAGCGGCTTCGAGACGTAGTCGTCGGCGCCGGCATCGAGCACGCGCGCGAGGTCGTCGGTGCTGTCCTTCGCGGTCACCATGAGGATGAACGACGTGCGGTCGGGATCCTTGAGGCGAATGCGACGACAGACTTCGTCGCCCTCGACCTTGGGCATCACCCAGTCAAGGATCACCAGCTCGTGATGGCGCGCCTGCCACGCATCCCACGCGGCCTGCCCGTCGTGCACCACTTCCGCCTCGTGCCCAGCCGCCTCGAGGAGGGTGCTGAGCAGGAGGCGCATCATCTCGTCGTCGTCGGCATAGAGGACCCGCATGCGCACAAATATGCAGAATGCGCGGCGCGTGGCGAGGGCGCGGCGCACAACCCCTGCGAGTCGCTCGCCCCGCCGATAGCTTCCGTGGCCATGGAGTGTGCGTGATGCCGCTCCCGTTGCCCCGCCCGGCCATGACTGCCACCGCGCCCGCCGCCTCCTCGCGCGCCGCCTCCAATGGCGCCGCTGCTTCGCCCGCGTCCACGCCGCCGCTGCCCGGCTTCACCGGCGTGCGCCGCGTGCCCACCGCGATCAACGAGCCGATCAAGGCGTACGCGCCCGGCTCCCCCGAGCGTACCGAACTCAAGGCGCGGCTCGCGAGCATGAGCACCGAGCGCCCCGACATTCCGGCGATCATCGGCGGCGAGGAAGTGCGCGTCGGCGCGGCACAGCGCGTCACCATGCCGCACGCGCACCAGCACGTGCTGGCCGACTGGCACCTGGGCGGCGCGGCGCAGGCGACGCTGGCCATCGAGCGGGCACTCGCCGCGCGCGCCGAGTGGGCGGACTGGAGCTGGGAAGATCGTGCCGCCGTGTTCCTCCGTGCGGCGGACCTGCTGTGCGGCCCGTGGCGGGCCACGCTCAACGCGGCCACGATGCTCGGCCAATCCAAGAATGTCTTCCAGGCGGAGATCGACGCGGCCTGCGAGATGGCCGACTTCTTCCGCTTCAACGCGATGTTCGCGCAGCAGATCTACGAGGAGCAGCCGGTCGCGGCACCGGGCGCGTGGAACGCGATGGACTACCGCGCGCTCGAGGGATTCGTGTACGCCGTGTCGCCGTTCAACTTCACGGCCATCGGGGGCAACCTGCCGACGTCGGCAGCGCTCATGGGCAACGTGGTGCTCTGGAAGCCGTCGAACGCGGCCATGCTCTCGTCGTACTACACGATCAAGCTGCTCGAAGCGGCGGGGCTGCCACCGGGGGTGATCAACTTCGTGCCGGGCGATCCGGTCGAGATCTCGAAAGTCGCGCTCGCGCACCGCGAGTTGGCGGGGGTGCACTTCACCGGCAGCACGACCGTGTTCAACTCGATGTGGGAGACGATCGGCCGCAACATGGGGTCGTACGCCTCGTACCCGCGCATCGTGGGCGAAACGGGAGGCAAGGACTTCATCCTCGCGCACCCGAGCGCCGATCCGCAGGTGGTGGCCGTGGCCGCGGTGCGCGGCGCCTACGAGTACCAGGGGCAGAAGTGTTCGGCGGCCTCGCGGCTGTACGTCCCCAGGTCGCTCTGGCCGAAGGTCAAGGAGGCGATGGCCGCGATGATCGCCGACATCAAGATGGGCGACACGCGCGACTTCCGGAATTTCATGGGCGCCGTGATCGACAAGCGCGCGCACGACCGGATCAGCGGCTACCTCGCCGATGCCAAGGCGAATGCGACGATCGTGGCCGGGGGCGTGGCCGACGCAAGCACCGGCTGGTTCGTGCAGCCCACGCTCGTCGAAGCGAAGACGCCGGACTATCGCCTGATGTGCGAGGAGATCTTCGGCCCGATCCTCACCGCGTACGTGTACGACGACGCCAAGTGGCACGAGACGCTCGGCGTGATCGACCGGACGTCGCCGTACGCGCTGACGGGCGCGGTCATTTCGCAGGATCGTGCCGCCCTGGGCGAAGCGACGCACGCGCTGCGCAACGCGGCCGGCAACTTCTACCTGAACGACAAGTGCACCGGCGCGGTGGTCGGGCAGCAGCCGTTCGGTGGTGCACGTGCGAGCGGCACGAACGACAAGGCGGGCTCCAAGTGGAACCTCATGCGCTGGGTGAGTCCGCGCACGATCAAGGAGACCTTCGTGCCGGCCACGCAGTACACCTACCCGCACATGGCGGCCGAGTAAGTGGAGTATCGCTTCATCACGGCCGACGTCTTCACGACGGTCGCGTTCGGGGGGAACCAGCTCGCGGTGCTCCCCGATGCGCGCGGCCTGACGACGGAGCAGATGCTCGCGATCACCCGCGAGTTCAACTACTCCGAGACGGTGTTCGTGCTGCCGCCGGAGCAGGGGGGCACGAAGCGACTGCGCATCTTCACGCCGGGCACGGAGATGCCGTTCGCGGGGCACCCGACCGTGGGCGCGGCGCATGTCCTCGCGACCACCGGCGACATCACGCTCACGGGGGCCGAGACGAAGATCGTGTTCGAGGAAGGGATCGGTCCCGTCCCGGTGACGATCCGCGCGGAGAACGGGGTGGTGACGTTCGCGCAGCTCTCTGCGGCCAAACTCCCCGAGTTCGGTCCGCCGCCGCCGACGCGGCAGACGCTGGCCGAGATGCTCTCGCTCGAGACGGACGATCTCGCGGGCGGGACGAGCCAGCCGCAGGCCGTGTCGTGCGGTGTGCCGTTTCTGTTCGTGCCGCTCAAGAATCGCGACGCGGTCGCGCGCTCGCGGGTACGCCTCGACAAGTGGGAGCCGGTGCTGTCGCGCTGGTGGGCGTCGTCGATCGTGGTCTTCTCACGCGACGCCGAGCAGCCCGGTCACGACGTGCGAGCGCGCATGTACGGCCCTGGACTGGGCGTGGCCGAGGATCCCGCCACCGGCGGCGCCGCGGTGGCGCTCGCGGGCTACCTCGCCTCGCGCGACAGCACCGCGGACGGCACGCTCCGCTGGGTGATCGAGCAAGGGTTCGAGATGGGGCGCCCGAGCATTCTCGAGATCGAGGCCGACAAAGTGAAGGGGCAGATCACCGCGGTGCGCGTCGGTGGGTCGAGCGTGCTGATGATGGAAGGGACGCTGCGCGTGTAAGTCGCCCGGTCGCCGCTGCTACTTGGCGGCGCCCACCGGGATCACCGCAGTCTTGACGCGCTGCGTGAGCGGATCCGCCCACACGATCATCGCCTCGTCGCCGCGCACCACGATGCGCGCGAAGCCGCTCGCCCGTTTGCCCCCCGCGAGCTTTGCCAGGTCCATCGCGGGTCCCTTCACGCCGGCCGCACTCACGCGCCGCAGTCGCAGCGCGCTCGTGTCGCCGCGCGTCTCGATCCACCCGACCAGCGCATCACCCGCAGCGGTGAGCCCCAGTGACACGCGTCCCTCGGGACGCCCCTCGTGCACCTCGACCGGCGGGCCAAAGGTCTTGCCCGTATCCTGCGAGAAGGCGAGCCGCACGTGCGGCGTATCGTTTGGCGCGGTGAACCAGGCCAGCGCCACCGTGCCGCCCTGCGCCGCGATGCTCGGCCCGTTCACGGGGCAGCCCCGGATGACCCAGTTGTCCTTGTGCACGGGCACGCCAGGGTCGACAACCGTGCCGGTGATGCGCTGCACGTAGATGTCGCGTACCTCGCCGGCGGATCGGTCGCGGTAGGCGACGACGGCCACGCCGCGTGCATTCGTGGCAGCCGCCGTCTGACAGCAGTCGCAGATGCGCGTATCGATCGGGAACTCCGGGCTCGCGGCGCCCGTGGAATCGAGCGTCGAATACATGAGCTGCGTTTCGTGCCGGCTGCTGTCGGCCAGCGCATAGTTGCGCCCGTCGAGCCAGATGAGCCCGAGGCCATCGTCCTTCGGGAAGAACGACACGAACCCGTGCTCGGCCGCGATGCCGTCGTGGTGCACGGGGACGCTCGCACTCCAGGTGGCACCCGCATCGGTCGACGACGCCAGCATCAGGTCGTAGCCCTCCTTCACGCTCGACCCGCGCAGCCAGCCCGCCACCACGCGCCCGCTCGCCGTTTCCGCCGTGCGCGGGATGTCGGCCCAATTCACCAGCAGATCGTTCGACCGGACCACCTCGCGCACGGGCCCCCACTGCCCGCGCTCGTGGGCCGCGACCTTGAGCGCGACGGTCGAGTCCGCAGCACGCTCGAGCCACGAGAGCCAGACCCGGCCGTCGCGACCGAGCGACAGACTCGGCTGCGCACTCCCGACGGGAGCGGGGTTGTCGAGCATCGTCGGCGCGGGCACGGGCGGTCGATCGCCGCAACTCGTAACGATCAGGCAACCCACCGTCACGCGACAGAACGTGACGATCGACCGAGTTGACAATGACAGACGCATCGGAACGAGGGCAGAATGTGGTGAACGTGCAACAGTGCGATGAGACAATATGCCACGTTCGTGAGGCCATGGCCTGTGTACGCGCCTCGTGAGCCCGCTCGAGCGACTGCGGCCCGATGTTTGCACTAGCTGTTCTGTGCAGTCTGCTCGTCGGACGGCAGTTGGTAAACGCACGGTCACAGACAGTCAGCGTGGGGCGTCGGGGCGGTTACCCGATGCGGGAGACCACGATGCAGAGCGGGGCGGGCCTCTGGTCGAGGTCCGCCCCGCGTTCTGTTTGCCACCGGCCTGCGTGCGCTAGAAGCGCACGTCGACCGAGAAGTCCACGCGGACCTGCTGCGTCGGGTAGATGCCGCGCGCGACATCGAAGCGCAGCAGGCCATCCAGCAGGCTCAGGCCGACCCCTGCCCCTGACAACGGACGGCCCGGCTCGTTCCACCCCTTCTTGCGCCCCGTCCAGCCGGCGTCGTAGTACACGCTCGAGCGGAACCCCGCGCCGCCGTACCCCAGCTCGGTACGCGTCAACCAGTAGGCGGTACCGCCGGGAGTGCCCACAATGCCGCCGCGGTCGGCCGCGGTGCCTGGCGCGAGGCCGCGCACGGTATGCAGGCCGCCCAGGTAGAACATGCGCTGCTGCGGCACGTCGCCGAATGCGGCGCCACCACCGGCCGTGACGGACAGACTGAGCGGGCCAAACAACGGATGCTGTGCTCCCATGTCGATCGCGCCGCGCTGGTAGCTCCAGTCGCCTGCGCCGAGTTCGGCGCGACCATCCGCGAAGAAGCGCCAACCGTTCGGATCAACGCCCGCCTCGCGCCGTACGCGCGTACTCGCTCCAAACACGTTGCCGGCACGGGCCGTGAGATTCGGCACGAAGCCGGGATCGTTGTCGCCACCGAACAGCGAACGGCGCGTCACGACGGGCATGTTGTCCTGCCGCTCGCCGAAGAGCCGCACCTCGAAGTCGGGCTTGGGATCGGTACGCCACACCACTTCGGCGCCGGCGTTCCGGAAGTAGAACCCTTCGTCGCGCGCATACAGCGCGGCGGCCAGCGACGCGCCGAAGCCGAACGGACTGCCCCAGTCGTTGGCGACCGTGGTCCGCCGGTACGCCGTGACGTCGATCGTGCGTCGTCCGTTTGACCGCTCCACGCCGGCTTCGCCGATGACGGTGGCTTCACCAAAGTTGTAGCGTGCCTGCGCGTGCCACGCGTAGCCACCGCCCAACAGCTGACGCGCGCCAAGCCCGCTCGACATTCCCTCGACGCGATTGAAGCGGAATGCCCCGTCGGCGAGTGCGGTCTGCCACTGGATCTTCTGCGGTGCGAAACCGGGCTGCAGCCCGAGGTCGAGCGCCTTGAGGAGTTCCTCGCGCTCCGCCGTGCCGAACAACTCCTCCCCTGCGTCGTAGATCGACGGGGGCAGGTCCTTGGACACCGCGAGCACGGCGGTGTCGCATGGCGTGCGCACGGCCACGGGGAGCGTGCCGCCGTAGCGCAGCTCGGTTTTCACCGTGAAGCCGTTGTTGGCCGCGCACTCCGCGCGACGCGCGTCCTCGCGGGCCTTGATCCGCTCCTTGCGACGAAGCGCGCGCGCGGCGCGTGCGCTGTCGGTGTTCGAGCCCGGCTTGGCGTTGGGGCCCACTCCCGCGTCGGCCAGGATGCTGTCGCGACGCGCACGTGCAACGCTGTCGCGTACGGTGCGCGCACGCGGCGCGGTGCCCGTCTCCACGCTCGCGGACGCCCCGCGCGAGCCGATGCCGACCGTGACCGCGCGCGTGACAACGCTGTCGGCATCGGCATCGTCGTCGTCGGAGTTGTCCGGCACGTCACCAAACGCGCCGCCCGAGTTGGACGTGCCGTGTCGCTTGGCAGCGAGAATGACCGGCAGCGGCGCGTCGTCCTTGGCGTTGACACTCGTGTAGGTGTAGCGCTCTTCCATGCGCACCGGCAGGCGCATGAAGCTCACCTGCGCGAATGCCTCCATCGCCTGCGCGCGCGGCATCCAGACGCCGTTGAACAACCCGTACTCGATCGTGATCGACTGCAGGTCCACCTGCATCGGAAAGATGAACGGCTTCACGAACGCCGGAATCTCGTCGATATCGGCCTTGTCGGACGAATCGCCCACTTCACGCGCCACCGCCATCGGGTCCATCGGCTGCGACAGGCGGTACACCGCGCGCACCAGCTGACCGGAGCCCACATCGAACCAGAACGAACCGACGATCAGGTTCCAGCGTGGCTGCCGCGCCGTGATGCGCATCTCGCGCAGCCGGATGGTGCGATCCTTGGAGATGTTGATCGTCAGCGAGTCGCCGGTGGCATAGCGGTAGTACGCTTCGGAACCGGTGGCCAAGGGATGCACCATCTGCCGGTCATCGACCTGTGCACGGGCAATCCCGCCGCCCATCCAGAGCGCTTCCTTGCCGGGGAACCAGGGGACGGGCGCCATGTCGCCCATTTCGCCACGCGACATTTCGCGCTCGGCCTCCTTGCCGCCGATGCCAGCGATCATCGGTACCACGGCACGCGATCCCGTGATCTCCATGTACAGCCCCACCGCGCGACTCCAGCGGACATGGGCCGAGTTCTCCACGCGGAAGGCCAGTCGATCACGCCCGAGCGCCTTGAAGCCGAGTCCCGCCGAGAGCCGCTGGTAGGTGGTGGCGTCGTACGCCGAGATGCCATCGTCGTTGCGAACGCGCGCGACACGCGCACGCTCCAACAGCTCACGCGCGCCCGCGTCCGCGAACGCGCTCGTCCGCATGGCCTCGGTCACCTCGACCCGACGCGCGCGTCCCTGCCGCTCGGTGCGCGCGCTGTCCCGGGCAATCCGCTGCTCGACGTCGCGCGGGCGCAGTGTGTCACCCGCCGTGACCCGGCGACGGCGTGCGGGTGTCGTGTCGCGGGCAACGGTCGGCGTCTGCGGCAGCGCCATCATGGCCGCGAAGACCAGCGTCGAGAACATGGCGTAGAACCGGAAGGTCGAGTGGACGGTGTCGAACGCCCATAGCCGTACGACGGAGCGTACCGGGCGGTTTCGACACGGGGCACACGCCGCGGATTATCTTTCGCTCCATGTCTTCCGTCGCCAGCCCGCCCCGCGCGCTCGAGGTTCGCGGCCTGGTCAAGCGCTACGGCGACGTGACCGCGGTGGACGGCCTGGACCTCGAGATCTTTCCGGGCGAGTGCTTCGGCCTGCTGGGCCCCAACGGCGCCGGCAAGACCACCACGATCGAGATCTGCGAGGGACTCACCACCCCCGACAGCGGCCAGGTGACGGTGCTCGGCCGTCGGTGGGATCGCGACGAACAGGCGCTCCGCGAACGGCTCGGCATCGCCCTGCAGGAAACGCAGCTGTCCGACAAACTCTCGGTGCAGGAGACGCTCGAACTCTTCCGCTCGTTCTACAGCGACCCGCGCTCCGTCGACGAGGTCATCGACCTCGTCTCTCTCGACGAGAAGCGCACCGCGCGCGTGGTGGCGCTCTCGGGCGGGCAGAAGCAACGGCTCGCGGTCGCCTGTGCACTGGTCGGCAACCCCGAGCTGCTCTTTCTCGACGAGCCCACGACTGGACTTGACCCGCAGTCGCGGCGTCAACTGTGGGACATGGTCGAGCAGTTCAAGGCGACGGGCCGCACGGTGCTCCTCACGACGCACTACATGGACGAAGCCGAGCGCCTCGCCGATCGCGTGGCAGTGGTCGATCATGGCCGCGTCATCGCGCTCGGTACGCCGCGCGAACTGATCGACTCGCTCGGCGCCGAGCATGTGGTGGCCTTCTCGCTGGGACATGACGCCACGGTCAGCCTCGACACCCTGCGCGCGGTGGAGGGGGTGCGCGCGGCGCGCCTCGATGCGGGCACCTACGAGCTGCAGGTGACGGCGGTGCATCAAGCGTTGCCGGCGTTGCTGGGCACCCTGCAGCGCAGCGGGCTCGAACTCGCCGAGCTGCGTACACACTCGCCGACGCTCGAAGACGTGTTCGTGTCGCTCACGGGCCGCGCGCTGCGGGACGGATAGCGTGACCGACGTCGTGCCCCCGCCCACGCGCACCGAGCCGCCGCCACGCGCACCTCGTGGCTGGCGTGATCGATCCATCGTGCAGCTCACGCTGGTGCGCCTGCGCGAGTTCTTCCGTGAGCCCGAGGCGGTGTTCTGGACCTTCGGCTTTCCGCTGGTACTCGCGGGCGGGCTCGCCGTGGCGTTCCGCAACAAGCCGCCCGAAGCGGTACCTGTTGGCGTGGTCACCGGTGTGCCGGGGAGTGATCGGGCGCGTACGTCGCTCACAGGGACGGCTGGACTGATCGTCGACGCGTTGCCGCTCGACTCGGCGGTGCGCGCACTGCGCACCGGGTCGATTGCCGTGCTCGTGGTGCCGCAGGGCGACAGCGCGGTGGAGTACCGCTTCGACCGGGACCGTGCCGAAGCGCGCACCGCGCGACTGCTGGTGGACGAGGCGCTGCAGCGTGGCGCGGGCCGCACCGACCCGGTGCAGCGCCGCGAATCGCAGCTGAGCGAGCCGGGATCACGCTACATCGACTTCTTCATTCCCGGTCTCCTCGGGATGAACCTGATGGGGTCGAGCGTCTGGTCGATCGCGTTCGGCGTGGTGAATGCGCGCAGCAAGAAGTTGCTCAAGCGGCTCACGGCCACGCCGATGTCGCGTGCCGAGTACCTGCTGTCGTTCGTGTTGTCGCGGCTGATCTTTCTGGCGGCCGAAGTCGTCGCCATTCTCGGGCTCGGCGTCTTCGTGCTCGGCGTGCCGATGCGCGGGTCGCTGATGCTCATGGCGGGGATCGCGTTGCTGGCGTCGTTCGCCTTCAGCGGGATCGGGCTGTTGGTCGCGTCGCGTGCCAGAACGGTGGAGGCCGCGAGCGGGCTGGCCAACCTCGTGCTCTTCCCGATGTGGATCTTCTCGGGAGTGTTCTTCGCGTCCACGCGTTTCCCCGATGCGTTTCGCCCGTTCATCCAGGCGCTGCCGCTCACGGCGACCAATGACAGCCTGCGCGCCGTGATGCTGCAAGGCGCCGGCATCGGCGCGGTGTGGCCACAGTTGGCGGTGCTGACGGCGTGGCTGCTGATCTCGTTTCCGTTGGCATTGAGGTTGTTCCGTTGGCGGTAGCGCAGACGGCCACGCCCACGCGCACGCAGCTGGTCCTGGCCTTCCTGTCGGTGTACGTGCTGTGGGGGTCGAGTTACCTGGCCATTCGCATCGCGATCGAGAGCATGCCGGCCTTCCTGATGGTCGGCACTCGCCTGCTCGTGGCGGGCGGGCTGCTGTGCGGCTGGGCGCTCTGGCGTGGTGCACCCCGTCCGCGCGGCATCGAAGTGGGTGCCACGGCGGTCACGGGGCTGCTCATGCTCTGCATCGGGAATGGCAGCGTGACATGGGGGGAGCAGTTCACGGCATCGGGACGCGTCGCGCTCATCGTGTCGATGACCCCGGTCTGGTTCGTGCTCATCGAGTGGCTGCGGCCGGGGGGTGTGCGACCAAGCGTGAAGCTGCTCACCGGTCTCGCCGTCGGGGCGTCGGGGGTCGTGTTGCTCGTGGGCGCCGACGCGCTGCATGGCGTGCACGCACCCGGCGCGTTGCTTGCCGAAGTGGTGGTCTTGTGCGGGTCCCTCTCGTGGGCGCTCGGCTCCATGTACTCGCGACACGCCCCGTTGCCCGAGTCGAGTGCGCTCGCGAGCGGCCTCCAGATGCTGTTCGCCGGGCTCTACCTCACGATCGCCGGCACCGTGCGCGGCGAGATTGCGAGCTTCCACGCGGCCGATGTCACGACGCGATCGCTGGTCGCGCTGGTCTATCTCGTCGCGGGGCCATCGCTCATCGGCTACACCGCTTACGTGTGGCTGCTCAAGGTCAGCACGCCGGTGCTGGTTGGCACCTATGGCTACGTGAACCCGATGATCGCGGTCTTCCTGGGCTGGCTGGTGCTCGGCGAAGCGGTCACCAGCCGCATGTTCGCGGCCGCCGCCGTCATCGTGGTCGGCGTGGCGCTCATTACCCTGGCGCGCACGCCACAAGCGGCGCCGCGCGAGCCGGAACCAGAGGCAGAGCACGCATGAGCGCCCTCGTGTCGAACGGTCCCATCACGCGCGTGATCGCCGTCGACTGGTCGGGCAGCGCCGACATCAAGGCGCAACGCCGGGGCATCTGGCTCTGTGAGTGGAACGGGGCGGGCGTCGTACGACTCGAGGGCGGGCGTACGCGCGACGAGCTTGTCCGCGCGCTCGTGGATGCGATCGACGCGGACGCTGCGCTGGCCATTGGCCTCGATTTCGCCTTCGGCTTTCCCGGCTGGTTCGTCGAACAGGAGGCAGGCGGGAGTCCGCATCGCCTCTGGACGGTTGCCACCGAACTGGGTGAATCATGGCTCGCGCGGTGTGAGCCGCCATTCTGGGGCCGACCGGGAAAGGCGCGGCCGGTCGACGACGAAGCGCGCCCTGCGTTTCGACAGACCGAACGAGAGACGCGCGCCGTCCGGGGGATTCGCCCGAAGTCCGTCTTCCAGATCGGCGGAGCGGGCAGCGTCGGCACAGGGTCGATCCGTGGCATGTCCGCGCTTCACGCACTGTCGAATGCGGGTGCCACCATCTGGCCGTTCGACGCAGCAAGCCTTCCCGTGGTTGTCGAGATCTATCCGCGGCTGCTGACGGGCGACGTGAAGAAGGCGAACGCTGAGGCCCGTGCTGCGTATCTTGCCATGCGCGAGTGGACCCTTCCACCCGACGTGCGCACCGCCGCACGCGAAAGCGAAGACGCGTTCGATGCATTGGTCTCGGCGGAGTCCATGTGGCGTCATCGCCGGCAATTGGCGTCGTTGCCGTTGGGCAATCCGATCGAGGCGATCGAGGGCATCATCTGGGCGCCCACAGCGGCGCACGCATCGAGCACACTCACTCACGCCGCATGACAGATCACGCCACTGGCCCGCGCCGCGCCCTGAGCAACACGAATGCCTCTCCGTCCGGCCCCGCCGACGGATGGGACGCGCACGTCGGCCGCGACGTGGACAACACGCCACTCGCAGCGCCCGGCGACTTGCCGGTCGAGCTCTTCCGCACGCACGCGGCCGAACTCGTCGACTGGATCGCGAAGTACCTGGCTGAGCCGGAGCGCTTTCCGGTCGTGCCACGCGTGGCACCGGGCGACATCACCCGCGCACTCCCGACCACGCCACCGCGGGACGCCGAGCCGCTGGCCGAGATTCTCGCTGATGTCGAACGGATCATCGTGCCCGGCCTCACGCACTGGAATCATCCCGGCTTCTTCGCCTACTTCGCCAACTCGGCGTCGATTCCCGGCATCCTGGGCGAGCTGCTCACGAGTGCGCTCAACCAGAACGCGATGCTCTGGAAGACGAGCCCGTCCGCCACGGAGCTCGAGCAGGTCGCCATGGACTGGCTGCGGCAGTTGCTCGGACTTGGTCGCGGCTGGTTCGGGATGATCACCGACACGGCGAGCATCTCGACTTTTCTCGCAATCGCGGCCGCACGCGAGGCGAAGCCGGAACTCGACGTGCGCGGCCGCGGACTCGCAGGGCGCACCGATCTGCCAGTGATGCGCGTGTATTGCTCATCGCACGCGCACACGTCGGTCGACAAGGCCGTGATGGCGCTCGGCCTGGGCCACGACAATTGCGTGCACATCCCGGTGGACGAACAGTTCCGCATGCGTCCGGATGCGCTCGCGGCAGCCATCGCCGCGGATGTCGCGCGTGGCATGCTGCCGATTGCCGTCGTGGCGACGGTCGGCACCACCAGCGTTGCAGCGATCGATCCGGTGCCCGAGATCGCCGAGATCGCGCGCTCGGCGGGGGCGTGGCTCCACGTGGATGCCGCGTACGGTGGCGCAGCGGCCGTGGTGCCCGAACTCGCCGGCATTCTCGATGGCGTGGACGAAGCCGACTCGGTGGTGATGAACCCGCACAAGTGGTTGTTCGTCCCCATGGACTGCTCGGCGCTCTGGGTGAAGCATCCGGAGGTACTCAAGCGCGCCTTCTCGCTGATCCCCGAGTATCTCGTCACGCGTGAGCAGGACGCGGTGGTGAACTACATGGACTACGGCGTGCAGCTGGGGCGGCGGTTCCGCGCGCTCAAGCTGTGGATGGTGATGCGCGCGTACGGCGCCGACGGACTGGCGGCGCGCGTGCGCCAGCAGATCGCGCTCACGCGCGCCTTCGCGAGCTGGGTGCGCGCCGAGCCGTACTGGGAAGTGATCGCCCCCGTGCACCTGTCGCTCGCGTGCATCCGGCATGCGCCACCGGGGCTCGATGCCGCCGCCACGGACGCGCACAACGAGCGCCTCATGCATGCGGTGAATGCGAGCGGCGAGGCGTTTCTGTCGCACAACAAGACCAATGGGCAGCTCGTGCTGCGCTTCGCCATCGGCAACATCCGCACCGACGAGCGCCATGTGCGGCGTGCGTGGGCGCTGCTCCGGGCGGCGGCGGCCGCCGACCTGGCATGAGCGACCTGCGCCGGTCGCAGTGGCTCGACCTCGCGAGCCTCGACCTGCGCAAGAACGCGGCGGGGAAGCCGCGTCGTCGCTGGCCGTTGGCCACGGCGGTCGTGTTGCTGCTCGCGTCCATTCCGTTCGTGGGCTGGCACCTTGTACCGCGTGCGCCCGGCGGTGTCGTCATCATGGACAAGACGGTCCCGAATGCCGAACGACGCGCTCACGCGCAGCTCATGTGGTGGCTCACGCACGCGCGCGTCCCCGCGCCCGGCGGCGACTGGTGGGACATGGCGCGCGACTATGTGGGGTACGATCCAGAAGCACAGCAGGGGCGGTTGCTCGACAGCGCCGCACTCGCGCCCGCGCGGCTGGTCTTCCTCGCGGATGCCTATGGCGTGTATTCCGGCGATGTCGCCACCCCCGACACGAGCGCGGGCGCGTCGGCACGACGGTCCACGCCCGTCTTTGCGGGGGTGCAGCTCAGCGAGGCGCGGGCACTCGCTGCGTTCCGCGCGCGCGGTGGCGCGGTGGTAGCCGAATTCAATGTGTTGGAGAGCCCGACGGCTGGCACACCTGCGGGCGCGATGCTCGAGCAACTGCTCGGCGCGCGCTATCTCGGCTGGCTAGGCCGCTGGTACGACGACCTGTCGAGTGATGTGGACGTGCCCGCTTGGATGCGCGCCAAGTGGCAGCGTCGCCACCGCGCTGCGTGGTCGTTCACCGGGCCCGGGTACGTGATCTTCTCCGAACGGGACGACCGGATTGCCGTGATCCTGCGCGAGCAGCTCGAGGGCACGCATGTGCTCACGCTCGAGGTGGACACACCCGACGATCCGCTCGTGCATGGCGTCGTGAACGGCGGCGGTTATCGGTCGTGGGTGTCGGGGGTCGCACCGACAGACAGCGGCGTGGTGCTCGCGTCGTTTGCGCTGCACGTGGACACGGCGGCACGCGCGCAGCTCTCACGCGAGGGCTTTCCGCTCCGCTTCCCGGCGATCGTGCGACGAACCACCGGCCCGCTGGCCGCGTACATCACGGCCGACGTGAGCACTGCGCCGAGCGCGCTCCCCTACGTGCAGCGGACCGTGCTGCTCGACTGGTGGCGTGCTCGGCGCGTGCGCGAGGCGGTGGGAGAGGACGCGACGCTGGACTTTTTCTGGCGGGTGGTTGCGCCGGTGTGGAGCGCGGCGCTCAGGGTGTCGGCGCCGAATCGCTGAGTGGCTGAGTGGCTCCGTCTGCGGAGGTCAACGGAGCGGTGTGAGGAAACCGATGACGGCTGCTGGTCGATCTACTTTCATCGCGTCCTGCTGACCACGCTCGACGAACGCGACTGCATTATTCAGAGCTAGTTCACGTGTAAACGATGTTGCCGGACAAGGTGTCATCTATCTTCCCGACTGTTCAGCCCCGCACCGTCGCGGCGGCGCCCGATCTCCACGAGTGGCTCGCCCGCGACCAGCAATTCCGCGACGCGCGGCCACGCCCCCAGCACCAACGTCCGCAGCACCGCGTTCCGGACGTTGCCGCACGTGACCCACACAACTTGTGGCGGGGGGCCCTGGCGCTCCACCAGCGCGACAAAATCGTCATCCTTCGTCACCACGACGGCTGCTCGGCCCGTCCGCGCTGCCGCAAAGATGGCTGGATCGTCGGCCTCGAGCTGCTCCACCTCGTCCACGTGCCAGGCGTCGATCCCGTGCGCCTGCCGGAGCCAGCGCGCCAGCGCAGGCGGCATTTGCGCGTCCACCCACACCACGCCAAGCCCGGGCGCGTCGGTCATCCCGGCCTACGCCGCGACGTTCGGATGGTTCAGGCGCCGGGCGGCGTATAAGAGGCAGGCGGCGATGTCGTCGGCCTCCAGATAGGGATAGTCCTCGAGGATCTGCGCGTGCGACTCGCCGGCGGCCAGCAACTCCAAGACATCGATCACGCGGATGCGCATCCCCCGAATGCAGGGGCGTCCCCCACATTGCTCGGGGCGGATGGTGATGCGCTGCAGGAGGTCGGCTGGGGGCATGGGCGTGGGCTCGGGACCTTCGAAAGATAGGCCCACGAGACCGAGTGGGACAGCGGGCGCGATCCCGAGGAACAAAGGTCTCGGCGGTGCGGACAGCGGAGGCGGCACCCGCGGACTCGTCGTGAAGCCCCTACCGCGCAGCTTGCAGCGATGTAAGTGGACCGGTGTTCCTGCTGACTATCACGCTCATCCGATCGGCGCGCATCGTCGTGTGCGCAGACCTAGCTGCTGGCCGTCTTGTATCTACCGTTTTCATGATTCTGCAGTAGTTCCGGTCAGGGCGCCAGCTCGATGCAGTCTGGGTGGCAAACACCGTGCGTTAGCCGGAGCGGTGATGGTCCGCACCCGAGTCGACTGTATGCTCGGCGCTCCCCGGTCCCGGAGCGTGCATGCCCGACGCGGCCCCGGCGGCGCGTGGCGTCTACAAACCCCGGCGCCCCAAGGCGTCGCCGCTCTTTCGGTTGGTGTCGGACCACCTGCATCGCCTGCAGACGGTCTACGACGAGCGCTTCGCGCGCGAGTATGGCCCATGGCGCCCCGTCGTCGCGCAGGTCGCTGGCAAGTTCCTCGCCGGCGGCGTGCTCGAGCACGGGTTCGCGCGCATCCGCTGCGACGACTGTGCACACGAATACCTGCTCGCGTTCTCCTGCAAGTGTCGCTATTTCTGCCCGAGCTGTCACGCCAAGCGGCTCGCCATCTGGACGCGGTGGCTCGACACGACGCTCCTCACGCCCGTGCCGCACCGGCAGGTGGTGCTCACCATTCCCAAGCGCCTCCGGGCGTATTGTCTGTACCGGCGACGCCTACTCGGCGAGATCGCCCGCGCCGCCGCCCGCACCGTCACCGCCGCCATTCGGACGCTGACCGGCGAGCGCGATCTCGCCGTGGGGATCGTCGCGTGCCTGCAGACGCACGGCTCCCGGGCGAACTGGCATCCGCACCTGCACCTCCTCGTCACCGACGGCGGCTTCCGGCCAGATGGCACCTTCGTGTCGTGGCCGGTGCACGATACTGCGCGTTTGACTGAGGCGTTTCGCCGCGCCGTGCTGCGGTTGTTCGTGCGGCTCGAGCTCTTCGATGAAGACCAGGCCGCGGGCATGCTGACGTGGCCGCATTCCGGGTTCCACGTGCACACCGCCGTGTGGGTCCCGGAGGACGATCGCGCGTTCGCCACCCGCCTCGCGCGCTACTGCGCCCGGAATCCCGTCGCGCTGGAGCGGCTGACCTACGACCGCGCCGCCAAGGCGGTGACGGACCGGTCGGACAAGTCCGAGGGCCCGACGGCGGGTACCGAAACCGCCGACCCGCTCGAGTTCCTGGCCCGGGTGCTGGTGCATATCCCCGACAAGGGCCACGTCACCACGCGGTACTATGGCTGGTATGCCAACCGCCCCCGTGGCATGCGGATCGCCGCGTGCATCACGCAGGCCTCGGTGATCGACCAGCTCCTCACACACCTCCGCACCCGCGCGGCGCACGCGGCCCACACCGGCGCACGGAGCCCGCCATCGACGCGGACCCCCGCGAGCCGAGGGGCATCACGCGCCTCACGCACGAGAGTGCCGACGCGCCGCTGTCGGCGGCGGTCGTGGAGGGGCGCGAGCAGTCCCTCGTGATCGCACGATGGCGGGCGGCTGAACGACAACGGCCCGGCGCCCCACCCGCGGGGCACCCGGCCGTCTCGATGTGCGCCTCGGGGGGAGGCGCTGACCAGCCTGCGCGCGCTACTTCTTCGCCGCGAGCTGCTTGAGCGACGCCGACAGCATGCCGACCTTGCCCTTGTCACTTGACGCCGCCGCATCCTTCTCGACGGCCGAGGCGAGTGTGACGAGCGCGCGGGCGCGCGCCGCGCCGGTGGCCTTCTCCGCCTTGTCGAGCGCAGTGCGCACCGCCGTCACGCGTGCCTCAGCCAGTCCGCTCGAGCGCTCGAGCTGGTCCACGTACGCGCGCGAGAGCGCAAAGCTCGCGGGCCACACCATGCTCGGCTGCCCCTGTGCGTTGAGGTAGTCATACTTGACCGTCTTGGCCGCGTCGATCTCGTTCTGCGAGATGAAGCCGCTCGGCTCCAGCTCGAAGATGTCGAGGCCGCGCATGATCTCGGAGCTCACGATCAACCCGTTGTACCAGTACACCGACCAGGAACCGCCGAGCGCGATGGTGGCCGTCGCGGGGCCACGGTCGTGGAAGGCGATCTCGGTCGGCTTCCTGGGATCGGTGAACTCGAACACCGAGATGCCGCCCTGGTACCACGCCTGCACCATGATGTCGCGCCCCGGAATGGGGATCAGCGAGCCATTGTGCGCCACGCAATTCTCGGCGCTGGTCTGCGGTGCGGGGAGCTTGTAGTAGCTCTGGAATTCCATCTTCCCGTTTACCAGCGTGAAGATCGCGTTCGCGCCCCACGCCCGCGGGTCCGACGCGCGGCACTTGGGCGCCATGCCGCCGCCCCACTCGTCGGTGAAGATCACCTTCGAGCCGTCGTTGTTGAACGTGGCCGAGTGCCAGTACGAGAAGTTCGAGTCCGACACGGCGCCAATGCGCATCGGGTTGGTCGGGTTCTTGATGTCGAGCAGCAGGCCGTACCCCTCGCACGCGCCGCCGGCGTAGCCGATCCCGGGGTAGAGGGTGATGTCATGACACTGGGTCGGGCCCGCGCGCGGGCCGCTGCGGTCGTTGTCCTCGCCGAGCAACCGAGCAACGATCACCGGCATCACCTCGCGGAGCTTGGCGCTGTCGGCGCCTGTGGGCGCGCCGGCGCCCCCACGCACCTTGATCAGCGAGTCGAGCTGGGTGCGCACAAAGTTCGGACCGACAGGCTGCTCCTTGCCCTGGATCATCGCCGTGAAGCCGCCGGCCGCCTTGGCCTTCTCCACCGCCGCCATGCGCATGGAGTCCTGCTTGGCCGCCGCGGCAATATCCTCGGGCGCGAGTCCGTGCGTCGGTGGCTCCGCCAGGTCGTTGAAGATCCGCGGCGAGCTCACGATGGCCGCCTTCGACGGGTCCTTGAGCGGCACCTTGATCACTTCGATGCGGAAGAGTGCCGAGTTCGGGTCCTTCTTGGGATCCTTGTCCACACATCCCGGCATCTCGGCGTCGGGGCGCACAGGCGCCGAGCCCGAGATGTACACGTAGATGTTCTCGGGATCCTTGGGGTCCACGAGCACCGAGTGCGTATGCGAGCCGCGGCACGTCTGCACCGCCGCGAGCGACTTCGGGTTGTTCAGGTCGGTGACGTCGAAGATGCGCAGGCCGCGGAGACGATCCGTCGACGCCGCGCCCTTGACGCCACCGCCGGCACAGTCGAGCCGCCCCTCGAGCCCCTCGCCCGAGACGAACAGGAGATTCTTGTACACCGACACGTCGCTCTGCGAGCCTGGGCAGAAGTAGTCCTTGAGCAGCGTAACGCTCGACGGGTTACTGATGTCCCACACCTGCCACCCGTTGAAGCTTCCCTGAAAGACGCGATTGCCGTTGAACGCCAGGTCGGAGTTGATGCCGTTCATGAACTTCGGGCTCGGCTTGGTGGCCGAGATGAGCTTCAGGTTCCAGATCGCCTCGGCGGCGTCGAACATGCCGGGCTTGAGCCCCACGCGAGGGTCAGGGGAGGGCGCCATCTGGCCTACCGTCTTGGCGACGGTGGTCTGGGCGGCAAGCGCGGCGGGGGCCGCGACGAGCGCAAACGCGGCGAGGCTGGCGCCCGCGCGTCGCGTGATCAAATCCAATACCAGCATGTGATGACGGGGGTTGGGGGAAAGGGTCGTGCGTACGGCAGGGGCAGCGGCACCCCTCAGGGGCCGCGCTTCTCGATCAGGACGTCGGCCAACAGGAGCCGCATCCGTTCGATCTCGGTGGTCTGGTCCACGTTCACGTCGGCGGCAAACTTGAAGACGGTACGATCCTGCGCGGCCCCGTCGTGCGTGATCAACTCCTTCACCATCACGGTTGCCCCCTGATGGTGCTGGATCATGCCGGCCAGGAAGAGGCGGTCGAACTCCACGCCGCGTGCCGCGTCGAGTCGCTGCAGCTGCTCGGGGGAGAGCATCCCCGGCATCATCGTCGCGCCGTGCGACATCCCGGGCATGTCATGCATCGCGTGCCCGCCCGTGCCGCTGGCGTCGTTCACGTCGGGCACGGGCAGCCCGCGCTCCTTGAGCCATTGCGTCATGAGCGCGATGTCGTCCTGCTGCGCATTGATGATGCGCGCGGCCAGACGCTGGACGGCGTCACTGGCGTCGTGCGTGGGCGCCATGCGCGACATCACCAGCGCCTGCGCGTGATGGTGCATCATCCCCGCCATGAAGGCGGCGTCGGCCGGGTTCGGCTTGGGGGCCGCGGGGCGGCGGCGCGCGGCCGGTGTCGGCCGCGGGGCGGCCGGAGCGGGCTTCGGTGCGGCCTGCCTCGAGGGTGCTGGCTGGGCCGCCACCGGATCGGATTCGAGCAGGAGGGCGCCCAGGAGCGTCAGGGCAGCGAGGCACAAGGAGCGCACGTGTATCAGGAGCAGGTAGTCCGGAAACGGGATTCTTAATCGGTCGCCCGAAAATGCTTGGCAGTCCGCGTCGCGAATACTACAGGTCGACCAACGCAACACGAAACGGCCGCGGCCGCGGGAACACGTCCCTTGGACACGACCGCTTCGCACATGGTTGGGAGTGCACGCACGCTTACGTGCTGGCCTTCTCCCGCAAGTGCCGCTACGTCTGCCCCAGTTCTCCTGCCCAAGCGCCTCGCGATCTGGACCCAGTGGCTCGACGCCACACGCCGCGCGTTTGCTAGCGGTGCTGGTCGAAGAGCAGCGGGTTCCCGTCCGGATCCGTCACCATGAAGAACGCGGGCCCCGTCGTGCCCGGATCCGCTTCCGGAGCGACGGCGAGCCCCTTGGCCTTGAGCGCCTGCTGCAGCTCGCGGACATCCGTGAACTCGGCCAGCGGCGCTGCGTTCTGGTCCCAGCCCGGATTGAACGTGAGGGTGTTGGTGGGAATCATCCCCTGAAAGAGGCCGATGAGGTGGTCGCCATTCTTCATGATCTGCCAGTTCTTGCCGTTGCCGCCGAACACAGCGAAGCCGAGGTGCTCGTAAAACGCGCGTGAGGCAGCGAGGTCCTTGACGTTGAGGCTGACCGAGAACGCACCGAGTTGCATGGGGGCTCCTTGCGGGGGTGGGAGGACTACTTCGCGGCGCGGAGGTCGCGCGCGACGAAGACACGCGAGCCGGCCTCGGAGGTGAACGCCGTGGGGCGTGCGCAGGCGACGGTCCACGTCATCGCGCAGCGGCGGCGGCGGGGCCGGCTTCGATCTTGGCCTTGAGGCGCGCGAGGTCCTCGGTCTCCTTCTTCTGCGCCTCGGGCGTGACGAGGGGCTCCAGCAATCGCCAGAACAACGACGCGTAGGTGAAGCGCGACGCGCTGACGAGGCGCGTGCCGCCGCCGGGCAACGGGCGAAAGGTCGCGGTGCTGCGTCCGTCGAACATCGCGGGCATGCCGATGGTGATCGTCATGCTTGAGTCATCCTCGGCGGCCAAGGTGCGCACGAACGAGGAGCGCTTGCCGCCGTCGCGCGGGTCCTGCATGAACCACTCCTGCTGCGAGCCCGGGCCGGATGGCGTCGCGCCCACCGGCTTGACCTCCACCAGCCAGGCAACCCACTGCGTGAGCTTGTCGGGCTCCATGAACCAGCGGCGCACCTCGGCCGGAGGTCGCGCGATGTCGATGGTGGTATCCATGCGCCCCGCGTTCGCACGCTGGCTCATGGCGAAGAGCGCGAGGAGGCCGGCGCCGATGAGGGACACGAGCCCGCCGCCGATGATCTTCACCCACCTCATGCGAGGGGCTCCGGCGTTGACCCCTGCTGCGAACGCGATGCGCTCCCGAGGTGCCAGCCGAGCGTCGCGATGGCGGCGGCGATGACGGAGCTGGCGAGCATCCACGTGAGGTGCGGTGGGTGATCGGCGCGAAGCGGCACGTGCGCGAGGATCGTGCGCCAGAGTGACCATGCGGCCAGGTGCGCGAACAGCCCGAAGGTCGCACCGACCGCGATCGGCGCCCGATGGCGCGTGACGACGCGCACGCCGAGCGCGCCCCAGCAGCGGAGCAGCGCGTCGAGTGCATCGCGCCAGTGATGCTGCGAGGCACCTGCGCTCCAGATCTCGACGAGGTCACCGGCGATCGCCTCGCCGTAGGGCGCGCTCACGAGCCGGACCAGCACGCGGAGCAGTCGCGCGTCGGTCGCACTCAGGCCCGGCGGAAGTGGCTCATGCGGTCCCAAGCGCCGCCTCCAGTCCATCCATCATGCGCTGCACCGCGTCGTGCGAGCGCGCGATGGCTTGCTTGCCGGAGGCCGTGAGCCGGTAGCAGCGTCGCGAGCGGCCACCGCGTTCGCCCGTGGGGGCGGAGTCGGAGGCCGTGAGCAGCCCCTTGTCCTCGAGGCGCACGAGCGTGGCGTAGACCGCGCCCAACGTCACCGCGCGCGGCGTGCGCGTGGTGATCTCCCGCTGGATCGTGACGCCGTAGGCGTCGGGCGCGAGGCGGGCGACGGCGAGGGCGACGAGCATCTCGAACTCGCCCAGGTAGGAACTCGACATAGTCCTACAATGTAGAACTAATGGACGACGCGCAAGGGGCCACCCCGCGCGGGGTGGCCCGGTCGCGTGTGAGAGTGGAGGGGGAGCCAATACTCCAGCCACCCCGATCGCATTTCCTATCGGGACCACCCGCGCGAGCGCCCCGCCCGGAGTGTCCGGAACCGCGCACACATCCGCTCTGGCCTTTACTCGGGCACAGAGACAGAATTGCGGATTCGACGCTCCCTCACTCCCGCTCACGTGTTCACCACCGAGCAGCTCAACACCGCCCTCGCCGGTCGATACGTCATTGAACGACGCATCGGCGAGGGCGGCATGGCCATCGTCTACCTCGCGCGCGACCTGAAGCACGATCGCCGGGTCGCACTCAAGGTGCTGCGTCCTGACTTGGGCGCGATCGTCGGCGAGGAACGGTTCCTGGCCGAGATCCGTGTGACGGCCAATCTGCAGCATCCCAACCTGCTGCCGTTGTTCGATTCGGGCGCCGCGGATGGTCTGCTCTTCTACGTCATGCCGTACGTGGAAGGCGAGTCGCTGCGCGCGCGTATCGACCGCGAGAAGCAGCTGCCGGTGGACGAGGCCGTACGCATCACGGTCGCGATCGCGGGCGCGCTCGAGACGGCGCACCAGCAGGGGATCATCCATCGGGATCTCAAGCCCGAGAACATCCTCCTGCAGGCCGGACAGCCGGTGATCGCCGACTTCGGGATCGCGCTCGCGGTGAGCAACGCCGGCGGCGCGCGCATCACGCAGACGGGCCTCTCGCTCGGCACGCCGATGTACATGAGTCCCGAGCAGGCCACGGGTGATCGCTCGATCGACGGGCGTACCGATCTGTACTCGCTCGCGGCGATGACGTACGAGATGCTCACCGGCGAGGCGCCGCACACCGGCACGACGTCGCAGGCGATCATCGCGAAGCTGATGACCGAGAATCCGCGGCCGCTCACGACGCTCAGACGCAACGTGCCGCCGCACGTGAATGCGGCCGTGCTGCACGCGCTCGAGAAGGTGCCGGCCGACCGGTTCTCCACGCCGCGCGAGTTTGCGGCGGCGCTCACGACGCCTGGGGCGGTACTGGCCACCGGGACGGTGGGCGACGCGGTGCCGGTCGCCCAAAGGCGCGGCGCGAGCGCGGGCCGCCTGATCGTGGCGGGGCTGGCGGGCGCGGTGATCACCGGGGCGGCGGCCGCGGGGTGGATGGCGTACACGCGAGTGAGTCCGCCAGTGACGCGGGTCTTTCTCGATGTGCCGGAGAATGCGCGCGTGGCTGAGCGCTCGCGGTTCGCCCTGTCGGCTGATGGCTCCACCCTCGCGTACAACAGCGATGCCGACTCGACGGCGCCATACGCCCTGTGGGTGAAGGGGCGCTCGCAGCCCACGCCTCGGCAGTTGATTCCTCGTCCCGTGAACAACTACGCGCTCTCCGCAGACGGCAGTTGGTTGGCGTACATCGAAGGGGGGCGGCTGTTCAAGATCTCGACCACCGGCGGCACGGGGATCCCGTTGGCCGACTCGGTCGGTGCCGTGCTGGGATGGACTGAGGCGGGCGAGATAGTCGTCGGCCGATTTGATGCGTCGCGCCGGCGGGGCGTGGTCTATCGCATCGCGGCGGACGGTGGTGCGTCGAGCCAGCTGGTGGCCCTTCCGGACTCTCTCTTTCCGACCAACCCCGTGATACTGCCAGGGCAGAAGGGAGTGCTGTTCGCTGGCTGCCCCGCGCGCGCCTGTACGGCTGGCGGAGGCGACTTCTCGCTCTGGGTCATTTCCACCGCCACGGGGGAAGCGCGTACCCTGCTGCCCGGTGGTATCGCGGGGTGGTACCTCCCGACAGGCGATGTGCTCGCCATTCGGCGCGACGGGACGCTGTTGAGGCTTCCCTTCGATCTGGGCTCCCTGACCGTCCGCGGGAATCCGGTCCCGGTGCTTGATAGTGTCGGGGTCTTCGTCTCGCGTGGCGGCGCACCAGTCGCGCAGTTTGCCGTCTCGTCACAGGGCACGATGGTCGCCACCCTCGGTTCGGTGAGCGCCACCCGCACTGGCGGGGGACGGTACCGCATGCTGTGGGTGGATCGCACCGGCAAGGTGACGCCCATGGACTCCTCCTGGACCGTCTCCCTCACGGTCGCCACCGGCAACATCGGCTGGGCCATCTCACCCGATGGGCGACGGCTGGTGATCGGGGAGAACCGGCAAGGGCAAGACAACATCTGGATCAAGGAGCTCAAGCCGAATGGCAACGAGATGCGGCTCACAACCGACACGGCGTCGGAGTATCGCCCGCGCTGGAGCGCTGACGGCCGCACGGTGACGTACCAGCGGTCCACCGGATTGCAGGCGCTGTACCGACGGGCCGCCGACGGCACGGGAGAGGAGACCCTGATACTCCCTCCCAAGCGACTCGGCGTGGCGGAGCACGCATTCTCGCCCGACGGCAAGTGGCTGGTGCATCGCAAGGGCGGCAACAACGACATCGTGGGCGGACGCGACATCTGGGCGCGCCGCACCGATGGCGACACCGTCGGGAAGCCGATCGTCGCCGATCCCAAGTTCGACGAGGCGGCGTTCTCGATCTCCCCTGACGGGCGGTGGATCGCCTTCGAGTCGAACGAGACCGGTGCACGCGAGGTGTACGTGCGTCCGTTCCCCGAGACCGACAGCGGCAAGTGGAAGGTCTCGAATGGCGGTGCACACGCCGCCCTGTGGGCGCGCAACGGGCGCGAACTCTACTTCGTCACCAGCGCACGCGACCTGATGGCGGTGCCGCTGCGCCCCACCGCCACCTCGCCCGGGCTCGGCACACCGGTCAAGCTCTTCCGCGTGCAGGACAACTGGGCGCTGCGCGACGACGAGAACTACACGCCGTTCGACGTGGCCCCGGACGGCCGCTTCCTCATGGCCGAGCAGGTGGGGAATCGCGAGCAGGTGGCGCCCAAGCGGCGCCCAGTGCTGTACGTCGAGAACTGGTTCGCGGAGCTCATGCGGTCAGGGAAGGAGCGATAGACCCCGTGAGCATGCTCGAGCGACTCGCGGCGGCCCTCGCCGGACGGTACGCCGTCGAGCGCGAAATCGGGGCCGGCGGCATGGCCACCGTCACGAGGCCGGGCTTGGTCGGATGGCGATACTGCGCGTGGCTGCCGCGCGTCCGAGCGCGCAACCAGCCGTCATCGCGCAGGACGCGGAGCATATCGCGGATCTTCACCTGCGGAGTTGCACGAGTCCGCGTGAGGAAGGCAAGCGCGTAACGTGCGCAGTCAGGCGCGTGCGAACAGCGACCGTTCGTCGCCGCCCTCCGGGCGCACGGCCTACTCATCCTTTCAGGCGATGGTAGTCCGAAGGAGGGATGTGCAGCATGTGATGTGGGCGCCGAGGCCACGGCCGAGGGACTTTGGGCAACGCGCCAGACATCGAGGATCCATTCACATGTCTCGCATGCGCACTTTCGGCGCCGTCGCACGGGCCGCCGTCGCGACGCTGGTGCTCTCGACCGTCGCAGCCGCCCAAGGGCCGCTCCGGAGCGCCAACCCGTTTGCCGTGCTCGGTGGCTCAACCGTGACCAATACGGGCCCCACCACGATCACCGGCAATCTCGGCCTGTATCCGGGAACGGCCATCACAGGTCTCGGCAGCATCACGCTGAACGGCACCGTGCACGCCACCGATGGCGTGGCCGCGCTCGCGCAGCAGGACGCGCGTACCGCGTACAACTACTTCCGCAGCCTGCCGCTCACGACCGACCTCTCGGGTATCGATCTGGGTGGTCGTACGTTGACGCCGGGGGTCTACGCGTTCTCGTCCTCGGCGCAACTGACCGGCAACCTGGTGCTCGACTTCCTCGGCAACCCGAATGGACAGTTCATCTTCCAGATCGGCAGCGCGTTCACGTCCGCGAGCGGATCGTCGGTGTCGGTGCTCAACGGCGGCGCGGGCAGCGGCGTGTACTGGCAGGTTGGCAGTTCGGCCACGCTCGGCAGCACGACGAGCTTCATGGGCAACCTGATTGCCGACCAGAGCATCACGATGACGACCGGGGCCAAGATCGGCTGCGGGCGCGCGTTCGCGCTCGTTGGTGCCGTCACACTCGACAACAACGTGATTGCCGCGAGTTGCCGTGCTGGCGGCGGCCCCGATGACTTCGGCAGCGGTGGCTTCAGTGGCGGGACCCAGCCGGCCGTGGTGCCGGAGCCCGCGACGTTCGTGTTGCTCGGAAGCGGGCTTCTCGGCATGCTGGCGTTCGGGTGTCGTCGCTCTCGCTGACGCGCATGACGGATCCCGCATCTCGCCGCCACGTGCTCGCCGCGATCGGGCTCGTGGCCGCGGGGCTCGCGATGCGTCGGACCCGCACGTGGGGAACGGTGCAGGCATCCGCACCGCTGCGTGGAGGGGCCCCCGCGCTCCTGAGGCTCGTGTCGGCCCCACTCGCGGCACCGTCATCGCTCCTTGCGATCGTCACCGCCGCCACGCGCGCGGCCTCCAGCCACAATACCCAACCGTGGACGGTGAGCCTTTCGGACAGCATGGTGTCGGTGAAGCCCGACTTCACCCGCCGATGTCCGCAGGTCGACCCGGATGATCACCATCTGTACGCGAGCCTTGGATGCCTGGCGGAGAACATCCACATTGCCGCGCGGGCGGCCGGGTGGCCCGGCGACGTCGGCGTGACGCTGCCGCATGTCGCGGACGGGCGTGCACGACTCGTGCTGGCCGACGGCCCACGCGATCTGGCGCCATTCGCGGCGGCCATGGCGGCGCGTCAGTGTACGCGCAGCGGGTTCGATGGACGGTCCGTGCCGGTGCCGCATCTCAAGCTGCTGTCCGCGGCCGGCACCGGCGATGGCGTCAGCATGCTGCTGTTCACGGACCCGGAGCATCGAAGCGGGACCGCCGAGTGGGTGGCACAGGGCAACACCGCGCAGATCGACGACGCCGCGTGGCGCGAGGAACTCGTGCGGTGGCTCCGATTCAGCGAGGGCGAGGCGCGAGAACACGGGGACGGACTCTGGTCTGCGGCGACCGGCAATCCGGGACTCTGGCGCGCCATCGGCAAGGTCGCCCTGACGCTCACCTACTCCTCGCGATCGCAGAACAAGAAGGAGGTGCCGTGGATCACGGGCTCGTCCGGCATCGCCGTGTTCGTCTCGGAGCGCAACGACGCGCCGCACTGGATCGAGGCGGGGCGCTGCTACCAGCGATTCGCCCTGCAGGCGACGCTGCTCGGCATCAGGCACGCCTTCATCAACCAGGCGGTGGAAGTGGCGGCGTTGCGACCGCAGTTCGCGACCTGGTTGGGAATCGGAGATCGCCGTCCGGATCTCGTGGTGCGGTTCGGGTACGCGGAGGCGATGCCCATGTCGTTCCGGCGGCCGATGGCCGCCGTGCTGGCGCGCGACGACGGGTGAGCGGCGTCGGACTCGTCCGGTGGGCGATCGCGTCGCATACGCAACCGACGCGGATCGAAATTCCTTCTGTGAAGCGCCGGCCCGCGACAAGCCCCCACATGCTGTTGCGAGGCTTGGCGTGGCAGCTTCTTCAATTGTCCGAGCGATCCTCGAGGTGCTGCTCAGCCTTGTGTTCGCGCGCTCGGATGGGACGCGATGGTCCCGGCGCATGCGGGTGGTCCGAAGAAGCGGGGTGGCGCCAACTCTCCCACGACGTCGATGGTCCGTGGTGCGTCAAGGAATCTCACGCGCGCTGTCGCTCCCGATTCAGTCATCTCGATTCGCGCCCGGTGCGCGGCGCTACGCCGCGCGGGGTGGGGCCTCCGTCGGACGCGGGCGGAGCTGCTGCGCGTCGAACGACGCACCGTCCCGCCAGATCGCGTAGAGGATGCCCGCCAGTCGGCGCGCGAGGGCGACCGCGTCGCTGCGCGATCTGCACGGTCCACGCACGCAGCGCCGCGGTCTCGGTGGACGTCGAGCGCAGGATCGTCCACGCCGCTTCCACCAGCAGCCAGCGCATGCGCCCGTTGCCCGCTTTCGTGAGGTGCCCCAGCTGCCGCTTCGCGCGCGATCTGCGCTCGCTCGGAATCAGGCCGAGGTACGCCTCGAGTTCGTGGGCCGAGCGAAACCGCGTGATGTCATCCACCGTGGCCACGAACGCGCTGGCCGTCAGGGGCCCCACGCCCGGCGCGGTCGTGAGGCGCAGCGCGATGGGCTCCTCCTGCACGAAGGCCGCGATGCGCGCATCGGCCACGCCGATCTGCGCGTTGAGCGGGGTGAACACCGCGAACAGTGGCGACAGTTCGGTGGTCAACGTGGGTGAGAGCTCCAACTCGGCAATCCGCGTCGGCGCCCAGGCACTCGCACTCGTTGGCACCCGCAACCCGTCGCGTCGTACGAGCGCCTTCGCGAGCGCGACATACCGCGTGCGCGTGCGCACGAGCGCATCGCGCACTGCGGGTTCGGCCCGCACATGCCGTCGCGCCTCGGAGAGCCGATAGGCCGGACGCCAGGCGCCCGTTTCGCACGCGTCCATCAGTGTGCGCGCATCGCGCTTATCGGTCTTGGTGCGGCGCGAGCGATTGGCGTACATCGGCGCATAGTTCGGGTCTGCCACGATCACCTCGTGGCCGAGCGAATCGAGGTGGCGCGCCACCCACTCGCTCTCCCTGCTCGCTTCGAGCAGGATGCGAGCCGGCGCCCGCCCGCGCAGCACCGCGGTGAACCGCTCCCGGCTGGTGGCGATCCGGCGATCGGTGACGGTCCCGTCGGCTGCCTTCATCGACAGCTGACTCTTGCGCTTGTGCAGATCCAGGCCTATGACTTCACGGTGGCTGGCCTCCCGGTATGCGCCCCGGCGGCAGACGGTGCGCGGGTGGATCGTGGTGGGGCAGAGGGTAGCTCCGCGTTACCGTGGAGGTCCAGCCGCCGCTTCATACCAACTATCCCGACTTCGACCCGAGCTCCGAGGTATCCTGTGCGCCGTTCGCAGACTCCCCCCCCCCGCGCTGAATACACACAGGCGAGCATTCGCTGCGCGCAGCTTGCGAGCGCGCATCATTTGGTGGTTTCGCCGAGGCGTGGTATGCGGTAGCGTCGCCCTAGCCGTGGCGTGTGAGCGACCGACCGAGGGCCTACAGACCAACGCAACGCCACCTCGCGAGGTGCGTTCCGCCGCACTGGCGACACGACCACCTCTTGCGGACACGATTGAGGAAGTACGAGTCGCTCTCGCCGCAGGTCTCCTGCCCGAGCTGCCATCGGACGCGGCGCTCATGCGCGCGGTGGAGGAGTCGAAGGGTATTGTTTTGATCGGGCTGAAGGAGCCCTTGCAGCCGAGTACGCGCGCTTCCGGACGGTTTCAGGCCATGGCACGCGCGCGTGTCGAAGACCTTCAGCGCCTGCTCGCGGATGAGGGCGTCGCGGTGCTGCAGTCGATGCGATACACATCCACCGTTGTCGCGCGTATCGACGCGATTCAGGCACCTCGTCTGCGACGCCTGCCCATCGTCAATTTCCTTGAGGTGCCGGCCAGCGGCGCTCCGGGACAGGCTGCGCAGATCGTCGACACCGCGCAGCGCATCTACGGGTTGCCAGGCGTATGGACCATGGGCGGCGGCGCGGGAGGCAGCGCCACGATCACAATCCTGGATTCCGGCTTGGACTCGTTGCACTACTATCTGCCGACGGGAGATGGACCGGCGAGTCTGAGCGTGTGCGGCTACGTGTCCTCGGCGCGGTCCTGCTACAACCCCGCCGACGTCCATGGCAGCGCCGTGGCGGGCGTCGTGGCGGGCCGAGACAACTGCTGCGGGATTGTGGGCGTGGCATACGGACCGTTGACGGTGAACTTTGCGCGAATCACCGACAGCGTGCAGTACTGGGGCGAAGCGGCGTTCATTGCGGCTCTTGACTGGGCGACATCGCTCCAAGTGCCCCGTCACATCGTCAACATGAGCTTCCAGTTCTGCACGATGGGCTCCGCTTCGTGGAACGCGATAGGTCGGGCCAGTCAGGCGGGCATTCTGCTCGTCTCGATCGCGGGGAACACGAACTGGCTCTGTTCCGGGTTTCCGCCCGGGGCGAACGGTGTGACGTTCCCGGGACGCTATCCCGAGGTGCTTGCCGTTGCTGGCACGAGTGTGGCAGACGGCTTTGCGCTTCCGGAGGGGTCGTGCTCGGGGTCGCGACAGGGTCCCGAGGTCGCGCTCTCCGCGCCGTTCAAGGTGCAGACGATGGGCTTCGCAGGCTCAAGGGCGGTGATGTGCGGTACTTCGTTCTCGGCGCCAGCGGTATCCGGCGCGGCTGCGCTTGTCTGGACGCAGAATCCATCGTGGAACGCAACCGCGGTGCGAAGCCGACTGTTCAGTTCCGCACTGGACCTCGGGCCGACTGGGAGGGATCAGCAGTTTGGCTTTGGGCGCCTGTCGGCTGTCAACGCGCTTCAGTCTCCCCTGCAGGTGTCCCTATCGGGTCCCGGTCTCCTCGATGTACCTGGGACGTACACCTGGTCGGCGACCGCGTCGGGCTCGCAGGCTCCGTATTCGATCGTCTGGTCCTACCGGAGTTCAGCCACGGGCGCCTGGGTCGCTGTCGGCAGCGGCTCGACGCACTCGCGGAACGTCACCGCCTCTTCTCCAAGCTTTCAGCTGCTTGCTCAGGTCACGACCCCCGCTTGGCAGGGCAGCGCCTCGGCAACGACGGCCGTCACCGTATCCATGGGGGGCGGATGCAATCCGTACTGCGAGTAGGAGCGCGAGTAGTGATTGGGCGCGGGGGCGGGCCACTCAGGCGTATCAGGACTCTTCTTGGCGTAGGTGCCGTGGCGTTGGCGAGTTGCAGCACATCGCTCGCCGAGCCAGACGGCGGTTGTCAGTCCATCGTCCCGCGCGACCAGTCCGCCCGCACGACCATCACGCAGGGGATCGCGGGCAACGTGTGGCGGTGGGACGGGTTTGGCAACTGCTCCGATGCTGTGGCGGTGTCACGGACGATTCTGGTCTATCAACCCGTCCTAAAGAGCGCTCTCCCTTCGATGCGCCCGGACTCGTTCTTCGCCGACTCGCTCGTTGGCGTGGCCGTGGACAGCGTTCGCTCCGACAGCTTGGGCTTCTACCAGCTCCGGCTGCCCGCCGGTACCTACTCGCTGGTGGCGCGCGAAGGCGGTCGGTTGTACGTGAACCTCGGCACGACTGATCTGCGCTACGTCGGCCTGACGGAGATTCCCCCGAACTCCGTCTTGCGTTACGACGTGTCGATACGCTATGTGGGGAGCCTCCCATAGGCACGCGGCCAGCGGGGTGTCGGGGCCTGAAGAGCGGTCGCAAGACGGGCGAAGCCCATCGAGGAGCCCGTCGAGTGCGCGAGCGCTCGACTGAGCTACACCCGACATGACTCTCTCGCTGCGTCGAACCTGGCAGCAACGCAACTAGCGGCCAGACATGCCGCAGACGCCGCCAGTAGGTGAACCGCGCCAGAGTGCATCGTCGCCCCAACGTCAAGTTGAGCTGTGGACCCTTCAAGAATGCGGCCGCGGAGCGGCCGTCATCAGTAGCGCGGCCATCTTCACCAACTGCCGTCAGTGTACGCCCAGAATGCGGCGCACTTCTTCTTGCAGCGCCGGAACGTTCGTCCGCAACACGCGCCAAACAATATCGAGGTCGACGCCGAAGTAGTCGTGGATCAGTCGGTCGCGCATTCGCGCCATGGCGCGCCACTCAACCGCAGGATCGCGTTGCGCATCTCGGCGGGCACGCGCTTGGACGCCTCGCCGATTATTTCAAGACTGCGCACGACGGCGCGCTGGAGGATGGGGTCCTCCTCCAGCACCTGGCGCGTCAGCGTCGTCCGCACCTAACCAAGGAAGTCTGCCTCGGCGAGGATGTGCCGAAGCACCTCATGCGGCTCGTACGACATCCAAGGCGCCCGCGAGGATATGCGGGCGCAGGGAAGGCGGGAGGCCCTCGGCTGTGACGAGCTCGACGTGGCGTCCCAACACCGACTCGAGCAGATCTCCAAGGTCGACGAGGTGCGCCAGCGTCTTCTGCTCGGGCTCAAACTCGACAAGCAAGTCGACATCACTGTCCGGATGCGCGGTATCGCGTCGGACCGATCCGAACAGCGCCAAGCGCCGAACGCCCAAGCCGAAAATTTCGGCTTGGACGGCCTGCAAGCGAGCTTGCACATCGGAGCGGGATGGAGCCTGAGCGATCATGAAACAAAGCTATCCCGGCGCGTCGCGCTCGCCACGTCGAGGGCGTCACCCGCTCGTGATCAGTCCCCCGCCACCGGCTGCAACGCTGGCACGCGATGCTCCCCGGTCGCCTGCGCCACCTTCATCCCGAACCGACGCGCCAGTCCGGCACGCATCTCGTCCATGATCTCGTAGAAGGTCGGGATCACGATCAGCGTCAGCACGGTCGACGTGATCGTGCCGCCGATGACCGCGATCCCTAGCGGCGCGCGGAACTGCGAGCCTTCGCCCGAGCCGAGCGCGACCGGGATCATGCCCGCGATCAGTGCGAACGTGGTCATGAGAATGGGACGCAAGCGGATCGCGCCCGCTTCGATCAACGCCTCGCGCAGCGGCAGTCCCTGCTTCTCGCGCGCCCACTTGGCAAAGTCCACCAGCAGGATCGCGTTCTTGGCCACGATGCCGGCCAGCAGGATGACGCCGATCATCGACATGATGTTGATCGTCGCCCCCGTCACCATGAGGGCCAGCATCACGCCGATGAGCGAGAGCGGCAGCGAAATCAGGATCGCCAGCGGGTCGAGGAACGATCCGAACTGCACCACCAGGATGAAGTACATGAGCATGACGGCCACGCCAAGCGCCGACAGGATGCTCGTGAACACTTCCGCCTGCTGCTTCGCTTCGCCACCCTGCGAAATGCGCACCGACGCCGGCTTCTGGAGCTTGGCCATCCGCTGGTTGATGTCCACCAGCACGTTGGTCAGCGCCTTGCCTGCCGTGTTGGCCTGCACGATCACGACCTTCTCGCGATCGAGATGGCTGATCACGGCGGGTCCGAGCGTCTGCTTCACGCTGGCGATCTGGCCGAGCGGCAGCGTGGTGGGCGCGCCACCAGGCGCACCGATCACGAGCGGCAACTGTTCGAGATCGGTCCCGCGGCGGCGCGACTCGGGGTCGAGGCGCACGCGCACCTCGCGCGTCTCGCCGCTCGGGTCCACCCAATCGCCCGTCTTGATGCCGGCAAAGGCCGGCCGCAGCGACTGCGCCACGGCGCCCACCGACACGCCGAGCGATCCGGCGAGCCCGCGGTTGATCTGCACGTCCAGTTCGGGCTTCTGCCCCTTGCTGCTCAACCCGGCGTCCACGGCACCGGGAGTCTCCTTCACGGCCTGCAAGACCTGCTGCGCATAGCTCTGCAGATCGGCCAGGTTGTCGCCGCGGAGTTCGAGCTGGATCTGCTTGCGGCCACCGCCAAAGTCGGTGGCGAACACGGCCACGGTCGCGCCGCCAACCTGCTTCACTTCCTCGCGCAGTTGGCCCGCGAGCTGGATGACCGACAGCGTGCGCTCGCCCTTGGGCGTCGTCTTCACGAAGACGTTCGCCATGTCGACGGCACCGCTCGCCCCGCCGATCGTAGTGTAGGTGTAGATGACCTCCGGGTGCGCACGCGCGATGCGGGCCGCTTCTTCGGCCTTGAGGCGCGTGTACGACATGGTCGAGCCCGGCGGCGTCTCGACCGCGATGTTGAACTCGGACCGGTCATCCTCGGGCACGAAGCCGGCGCCCACCAGGCCGGTGGCCGGAATGGCGATCGCGATCACGAACGACCCGACCGCCAGCGCCACCATCGCGAGCCGGTGATCGAGCGCCCACGCGATCACGAGTCGGTACCGCTCCGCCAACCGGTTGAACCAGTTGTTGAACTGGTCCAGTCGCTTCGTGATCCACCGCTTCTTCTCCTCGGGCACGTGCGGGTCGGGCCAGTAGGCCGACAGCATCGGATCGAGCGAGAACGACACGAAGAGCGACACCAGCACCGAACAGGCGATCGTGAGCGCGAACGGCTTGAACCACTGCCCACCCACACCGCTGATGAACGCGATGGGCACGAACACCGCCACGATCGAGAAGGTGGTGGCCGCAACGGCGAGCCCGATTTCGTCGGTCCCCTCGCGGGCCGCGGTGTAGTGGTCTTTCCCCATCTCCACATGGCGCACGATGTTCTCGCGCACCACGATCGCGTCGTCGATCAGGATGCCGATCGCGAGCGAAAGCCCCAACAGCGACATGGTGTTGAGCGTGAACCCGAAGAGCCACACCGCCACGAAGCTCGCCAGCACCGACACCGGCAGTGCCAGGCCGGTGATGACTGTCGAACGCCACGAATTGAGGAAGATGAACACCACCAGCACCGTCAGCAGCGCCCCTTCGAGCAGCGTCTCCTGCACGTTGCGCACCGACGCGTCCACGCGCTTGCCGGCATCGCGGACGATGTCGACCTTCACGCCGGCCGGGAGCCGCTTCTTGATCTCGTCGATCCGCTTGTTGAGCCGCATCGACAGATCGGTCGTGCTGGCTTCCTTCCCCTTCTTGATGTCGATGCCCACCGCCTCGACGCCGTTGTAGAGCGCCAGCGTGCGCGGCTCCTCGGTCCCATCGCGCACCGTGGCCAGTTGGCCCAGGCGAATCGGAATCCCGTTGCGCGTCGTGACCACGAGGTTCGCGAACTCCTGCGGGTCGAGCAGGCGTCCCTGCAGGCGGATCGAACGCTCCTCGAGCGGTCCCTCGATGCGCCCGACCGGTGCCGCCAGATTCTGCGTCTGCAACGCCTGCACCACCTGGGAGACGCCCACACCGTTGGCCAGCAGCGCCTGCGGGTGAATCTCCACCGTCAGCTCGCGCTTGATCGAGCCGACGACGGCCACATCGGCCACTCCCGCCAGCGAGCGGAACTCGCGCGTGATCCCCGGGTCGGCGAGTCGCGTCAGCTGCGCCGGCGTCAGCGACGTCGAACTCAGCGTGAGCGACAGCACCGGACGGTCGGTGTCGGAGATCTTCTTGAGGATCGGCTCCTCCATCTCCTGCGGGAGCTCCTGCCGCTTGAGCGAGATGGCGTCGCGGATGTCCTGCTGCGCCTCCTGGATCGGCTTCTGGAAGAGGAAGAAGGTCGTGATCTGCGCGAATCCGTCGCGCGCTTCCCCCTGGACGTAGTCGACCCCCTGGATGCTCTGGATCGCTTCCTCGATCGGCTCGAGGATCTCGCGTTCCACCTGATCGGGGGAGGCGCCAGGATAGATGATCGTCGTCGCCACGATCGGCGGCTGGACCTCCGGGAACTCGTCGGTCTTCAACCGCAACAGGGCGAACAGGCCGAACACCACCAGCCCCAACATCGAGACCACGGTGATGAGCGGTCGCTTGATCGCGAAATCCGAGATGAACATGACCCGTGCCCCCTTAGTTGCGCTTGGTCGGTGCGGCCTTGTCGCCCGTTTCGGCGACCTTGACCGCGGATCCGACGCTGATGCCCTGCGCGGCGCCGACGAGCAGCGTGTCCCCCACGCTCACGCCGGCGCGCACTTCGTACCGCTCCGTCACCTTGTCGTGCAGCCCGAGCTCCACCGTGACCTGCTCGACCTTGCCCCCCTTCACGCGCATCACCAGCGGCGCAACGCCGCGCTGATCGATCGCGTTGGCCGGCACGAGCAGCCCGGCGCGCGACGCGCTCGCGATGCGCCCTTCCGCGAACAGCCCACCCACGAGGGGCGCGCTCCCCGCCTTGGCCGTGTTGGGAATGGCCGCATACACCCGCACCTGCCGCGTCACGGGATCGGCGGACGGGTTCACGCGGGTGATCCGCCCGACGAAGCGCCGACCACCGTAACCGTTGACGACGAAGCGAACCACCGCGCCGATGCGCACCTGCCCGAGCTGCTCCGCCGGCACCGCCGCCTCGAGCCGCATGCTCGTCGGATCGATGATCGTGAACATCGCCGCACCGGGTGCGACCACGTCGCCCGCCGAGACGACCCGCTCGCTCACCACGCCGGCAAAGGGGGCGACCAGCTTCGCGCGACTCAGATTCTCCTCGTTGGTCGCGTACCGCGACTTGGCGTCATCGAGCGCCGCCTTCGCGCCGAGGTCACCCCGCGTGGCGCTCTCCTCATCGCGCTCGGAAATCGCCCCTTCCTTGAGCAGCCGCTTGGCACGCTCGAGTTCGCGCGCGGCCTGATCGGCCGAGTTCTGCGCGTTGGTGAGCTGCGCCTTGGCGGCGAGGTAGGCGTCCTTGAAGACGCGATCATCCACTTGCGCCAGCGGCGCGCCGGCCGCCACGTATTCGCCTTGCTCGACGAAGGTGCGGAGCACCGAGCCACCCACCTGCGCGCGGATCTTCGCTTCACGCTCGGGAATGATCGTCCCCTGCACGGTGGGGCCGCTCTCGATCGAATCCATGGCGACCACGGCAATGGCCTCGGGACCAACGACGATGCCGTCGGTGTTCTTGGCTGCGGCGGCGGCGGGGCCCTTGCTGCAGGCCGCAGCAAGCAGGAGCGCCGACGAGGCGAGGAGGGCGCTGGCGAGCGGCCGTGTACGACGTGTACGAATGGTCTTCATGGAGTCGCGCCTCCAGTGGCGCCCGGCTGGCCCGCCGTCGCCGCACCCGCGGCGCCTGGCTGGCCTTGTGTGAATGAAGGGGCTCCCGAGGACGCACCGCCGCCCTGGGAGATCGAACCGGTGTTCACCGTGCCGGCCCCGATGGGCAGGTCCGGCAGGAGTGCGACTCGCAGCTGCGCGACCTGCAGGTTGCGCGCCGCGTTCGCGCGGTTGGCCAGCGATTGCTGCTGCAGGATGCGCGAATCATTGAGTTCGATCTGCGTCGAGATCCCTTCGCGATAGCGCACCTCGGCAATGCGGTACGCCCGCGCCGCCTGCTCCGACGTGCCCGCGCTCGCGCGCCACGCCGCCTCGGCCTGTTGCAGCTGCGTGAACGCCTGTCGCGCATCGAGCGCCGCGCCCTGCTTGGCCTGGTCGAGGCGCGCGGTGGCTTCGGCCAGGTTGGCCCGCGCCACCATCTCGTCGCCCGTGATCTTCCCACCCGTGAAGAGCGGGATCGACGCCGAGAGGGAGACCGTCCAGTTGGTCAGGAACGAGTCGAACTTCGGAAGCTGAAAGTCCTGCTGGCCAAAGGCGACCTTGGCGTAGTTCGAGGAGAGCACCACGTTCGGCAGCCGCTGCGAGCGCGCGATGGTGAACTGCTGCTCCTGCAACTGCAGCGCTTCGGTCGCCTGACGGACCAGCACCCGCTGCGCCGCCGTCGTGTCGACCGCCGTGGCGCCCAGCAACTTGAGCAGGGGCTGCGCGGCGGTCGCGTCTTCCTCACCTGAAGGCAGCACGAGATCGAGCGAGTCGGCGGGGCCGAGGTTGAGCACCTGCTTGAGTCGGAGACGCGCCAATTCACGCTCGGCGCGGCGCTGGATGAGGATCGGGCGCTGGTTGTCGCGCGTGACCTGCGCGCGCAACAGCTCGAACTCGGCCGTCGTCCCCACGTTCTTGGCCAGCTGCACCTGCCGCGCCACGTTCTCGGTCTGCACGAACGACGATTCCGCGATCACCAACAACCGTTCGGCGAGCACGGCGTCGAGAAAGGCTTGCGACACGTTGAGTGCGAGCTGGGCCCGCTGGCTCCGCAGTTCGAGGTCCGCGGTGCGCAGGCCGGCGGCAGCGAGGCGGTTCTGCGCCTGGACGCGTCCGCCCGTGTAGAGGTTGAGCGATGCCGCGAAGCCGAGCTGATACTGGTTGGCCGCACCGAAACCGGCACGGCTGAAGTCGATGCCGCCACCGCCGCGACAGTTGGTGCTGTTGGCCAGCGCGTTCTCGAGCGAGTCGAGGCGTGACGTAGTGCCGGACCCGGTGACGGGAGTGAAGACGCGGCACAGCGCGCGCGTGTCTGGCGGGCCGGCCAGCGCACTGAACTGCGTGGCGAGCGTCTTGGTGTAGAGCAGCTGCGCATTGACCTGCGGCAGGTACTGGCTACGCGCCTGCCACTCTTGTCCGTGCGCGCGATCGACGCCAGCGCGCGCGATCTGCACGGCCTGGTTGCGCTGCTCGGCGAGCTGATAGGCCGCCGAGAGCGTGAGGGAGCGCGGCGCGGCGGCGGCAGGCGACGTCGACTGCTGCGCGGTGACGGGATGGGCTGCTGCCACGACGGTGGCGGCGAGGGCGAGTGATCGGTACCACATGGAAGTCGGAGGCATCAGGAAGCGGACATCGCGCGCACGCCGGCGGCGCGCTTGGGCGCGCGGGCCGGTGCGGAGATACCAAGCGCACGGGCGATGACGCGCACGTACTGCTCGGCCGCGGAACTGGCGGGGGGATAGATGGAGGGCATCATGTCGCGGCCCATGGCGTCGCCGAACAGGGACGACATGAGCATCGTGGCGGCGACGATGAGATCGGCGCCGGGCGCGGCGAGACCGGCGGCCCGCACGCGCGTGAGGTAGTCGCGGAGCTCGTGGTGGGCCCAGGTCGGCCCTTCACACGCGGCCCCGCTCATCTCGGGTCGTTCTTCCATCTCGCTCATGCACTTGCGGATCATCGAGCGATTGCGGCGCATGTGCGCATGGATGGCCGCGGCCCACGCGGTGAGCTCGGCCAAGGGGTCGGCAGGCTGCGCCGGGAGATGCGCGATGTCGTCACGGCCCGTGCGATCGCGGATCGCGGCATCGATGAGGGCCGCCTTCGACCCGAAGGTGCGAAAGAGGGTGACCTCGTTGACGCCGGCGGCTTCGGCAATGCGCTTGGTCGTCGCGCCCCGGAACCCATGGGCTCCGTAGACGCGGACCGCGGCTTCGAGAATGCGTGCGCGCAAGGGCATCCCGTGCAGTGAGGGAAAAGAAGTAATGAAGTGCCGTGCAAGCAAGTATTTACTTGCATTCGCATCGGAACGCAAGCATGTGCTTGCACCCAGCCTCACGTACGCGCGTGCGTCCGGCGAAGTTTCCACGACCCTTGTCACGGATTTTCCATGGCCACCGCCGTCACGCCGTCGTCGTCGTCGTCTTCGTCGGGCCTCCCGCCGGGCCCTAAACGGCAGTTCCCTGGCCAGATGCTGCTGCGGCTCCGGAAGGACGGACTGCTGCAGGTCATGAACGAGATGGCGCAGGCGCATGGGGACATCGTGCACTTCACGCTGCCCGGTGAGCACATGGCGCTCCTGAGCCATCCCGATGACATCCGGGACATGCTCGTGACGCACCAGAAGCAGTTCAAGAAGGGGCGCGGCCTCGAGCGCACCGAGATGCTGCTGGGCAAGGGGCTGCTCACCAGTGAGGGGGAGTTCCATCTCAGGCAACGGCGACTCGCCTCGCCGGCCTTTCACCGGCAGCGCATCGGCGGCTACGGCGAGGTCATGACCGGGTACGCCCACCGCCACGCCGATGGATGGCGCGATGGCGAGATGCGCGACATGAGCGCCGACATGATGCGCCTGACGCTGGCCATCGCCGGCAAGACGCTGTTCGATGCCGACGTCGAGTCCGAAGCCGCCGAGGTGGGGCAAGCGCTCACGGACGTGTTCGAGGCATGGAGCATCGCGCTGCTCCCGTTTGGCGAGTTCCTCGTGAAGCTGCCGATTCCGGCGGCGCGCCGCTTTCGAGTGGGCAAGGCGAAGCTGGATGCCATCATCTACGGCATGATTGCCGACCGGCGCGCCTCGGGGCGCGACCATGGCGATCTCCTCTCGATGCTGATGGCCGCGGCGGACACCGAAGGGGACGGCACCGGCATGACCGATGAGCAGCTGCGCGACGAGTGCCTGACGATCTTCCTCGCCGGACACGAGACCACCGCCAACGCGCTCACCTGGACCTGGTACCTGCTCTCGGAGCATCCCGAGATCGAGGCGCGGCTGCACGAAGAAGTCGACCGCGTGCTCGGCGACCGCCGCGCGACCCATGACGACTTGCCGCAGTTGCCGTTCACGCGCATGGTGCTCGCCGAGTCGATGAGACTGTACCCGCCGGCCTACGGGCTGGGCCGACGCGCGCTCGTGCCGTACGACGTGGGCGGCTACCGGCTCCCGGCGCGCACGGTCGTGCTCGCCTCGCAGTACTACGTGCATCGCGACCCGCGCTGGTGGAGCGAGCCCGAGCGGTTCAATCCCGACCGCTGGCGCGAGGGGAGCGGCGAGCCGCGCCACAAGCATGCCTACTTCCCGTTCGGGGCCGGCACGCGCGTGTGCGTCGGCGAACAGTTCGCGTGGATGGAGGGGATCCTGGTGATCGCCGAGCTCGCGCGGCGGTGGCGGTTCCGGCACGATCCGACGCACCATGTCGGACTCGCACCCGTGATCACGCTCCGCCCATCCCACGGCATGCGCATGCGCTTCGAGCGCCGCCGTTAGCTTGGGCGCCATGTCCTGGATTCTCTACGCGGTCTTCGTGCTCTCGGGGGCCGCCGGCCTCATCTACGAAACAGTCTGGAGCCGCTACCTCGGACTCTTCGTCGGGCACAGCGCCTACGCGCACGTCATCGTGCTGGTGATGTTCCTGGGCGGCATGTCGCTCGGTGCGTACACCATCGGCGAGCGGTCGTCGCGGCTGGCGCGTCCGTTGCGCTGGTACGTCGGCATCGAGATCGTGGTCGGCGTGATCGGGATCGTCTTCCACGACGTGTTCGTCGCGGTCACCGCCATCGCCTACGACGCGATCTTCCCCGCGCTGGGCGCCGGTCTCCTGCTCACGATCATCAAGTGGGGCCTGGCCGCGCTGCTCATCCTGCCACAGTCCGTGCTCCTCGGGATGACCTTCCCGTTGATGAGCGCGGGAGTCCTGCGGACCCTGCGCGCACCGGCGAGTGCGTCGGGGCGCGTGCTGGCGATGCTCTACTTCACGAACTCCATCGGCGCCGCTGCCGGTGGGCTTCTGGCCGGGTTCTGGCTGGTGGAACTCGCGGGGTTGCCGGGGACGCTCTACACGGCAGCCGCGCTCAACCTGATCGTGGCCGCCGTCGTGGTGGGGGTGGAGCAGTTCGGCCAGCGACAGGCCGTGGTCGACACGACCCCCGAAGCGATCGGCGAGCCGACGGCGGCGACCGCGCAGCGCACCCGCCTCGAGCGCACCCTGCTCTGGGTGGCCGGTGGAACCGCGGTCGCATCGTTCGTCTACGAGATCGCCTGGATTCGCATGCTGTCGCTCGTGCTGGGCGCGGCGACGCATTCGTTCGAACTCATGCTCTCGGCCTTCATTACCGGGCTCGCGGCGGGCTCGCTCTGGGCGCGCAAGCGGGCCGACACGTTCGCCGACCCGCTCCGTGCCCTCGGCATCGTGCAGGTGGTCATGGGGCTGCTGGCCGTGGCGACGCTGCCCTTGTATCGCGCCAGCTTCCACTGGCAGGCGCAACTGCTGCTGGCGCTCGACTACAACGAGGCGGCGTACACGATCTTCAGCGTCGCCAAGTACGCCATCTCGCTCATGGTCATGCTGCCGGCGACCTTCTGCGCCGGCGTCACGCTCCCGCTCATCACGCGCACCTTGCTCGCGGGCGGTGGTGGCGAGCGCGCCATCGGCCGCGTGTACGCGGTCAACACGCTGGGGTCGATCGTCGGGGCCGCCGCGGCCGCGCTGCTCCTGCTGCCGCTGCTGGGCGTGAAGGGGTTGCTCATCGCGGGCGCGTGTCTCGACATCGTCGTGGGGCTCTGGCTGCTGGCGGGTGCGGCCGACGCGTGGCGTCCGGTGCGTGCGTGGGCCGGGTGGGCGGCCGTTGCATCGGCGGCGATCATCGCCGTGTCGCTGGCCACCCCGCTCAACCCGCTCCTGCTCACCAGCGGCGTGTACCGCTATGCCTCCGCGGAAGTCGCGCCAACCTGGCGTTCGATCTTCTATCGGGATGGACGCACGGCCACGGTGAGCGCCCGCATCGACACGCTGTCGGGCGAGGTGTCGCTGGCCACCAATGGCAAGCCCGATGCCTCGCTCTCGCGGCAGTGGATGCAGCTGGCGGGTCCGCCGGCGGGCGCCATCACCGGTGATCAGTCGTCGCAGTTCCTCCTGCCGCTCATCACGCTCGCCTACAACCCCAAGGCCAGGCACGCGGCGGCGATCGGCCAGGGATCGGGGATGTCGTCGCACGTGTTGCTCGGCTCGCCCGTGATCGAGGAGCTGACGACCATCGAGATCGAGCCGCAGATGATCGAAGGGTCGCGCGTGTTCATGCCGGCCAATCGGCGCGTGTTCGAGGACAAGCGATCGCACTTCCGCATCGACGATGCGCGCTCCGTGTTCGCGTCGGGACACGTCAAGTTCGACCTCATCCTCTCGGAGCCCTCGAATCCGTGGGTGAGCGGCGTGGCCGGCTTGTTCACGGACGAGTTCTACCAGCGCGCCAAGTCGGCGCTTGCGCCCGGCGGCGTCTTCGGGCAGTGGTTGCACCTGTACGAGACGAACGATGTGCTGGTGCTCTCGGTCCTTGCGGCCGTGCACCGCAACTTTCCCACGTACACGCTGCACCTCGTGTCGCCCTCCGACATGCTGATCGTCGCCACGGCCGACCCCGTGATGCCGAAGGCGGAGTGGTCGATCGTGACACTGCCCATGATCGAGGAGGAGATGCGGAAGGTCATTCCGCTGACCCCCGATGCGCTCGCGGCCACCTGGCTCGCCGATCGCGATGCGCTGGCCCCGCTGCTCGAGCGGTGGAAGGCGGTGAACTCGGACTTCTTCCCGTACCTCGATCTCGGCACCGAGCGCGCGCGCTTCCTGCGCGGTGGCGCGGCCGGGTTCTATGGACTCGCGACCGACCGCTTCTCGATCCTGCATGCGCTGCGCAGCCGCGTGAGCGCGCCCAACTTCGAGTTGCATGCGTCGAACGACATCGGGCGGGTGCAGCAACTGGCCAGCGGCGCGCGGTTGCGCTCTGCCATCGTCGGGCAGCTGGACCCCCGCGAGCTGAACGCCGACCGCACCACGTCGGCCAACCTGTTCCGGTACCGCCAGCTCGCCCTGCTGGCGAGTACCGGTACCGCGCCGGGTGACTGGCGCGCCTGGCTGGCGCAGGTGCAGGATGTTGAAGACGTGCTCGATGGCGGCAACGCCGGCGTGATCGACAGCGCGTACTTCGCGATGCTCGAAGGGTACCTGCAGCGCGTGAAGGCGCCCGATGGTCCGCGCGTCGCGGTCGCGTACATGAAGGCGTTGAGCCGCTGGGACTGGCCGCGCGCTGCGGCGATGTCGGATTCGTTGCTGCTGTTCGAGCGCCGCCGCTCTCCATGGATGGGGGCGGAGATCTTGCGTGCCGGCGGCGTGGTCGCGCATCTGCAGACGAGCGATCCCGCCGGTGCCCGCCGGTTGTTCGACTTCCTCACGCCAGGGCTGCGCATGCCGCGCAACGATGTACGCACGCTGCTGCTGGATGCCTGGATTCGGGCAGCCGAGGAGAAGCGGTAGTCCGCCGCTGTCGTCCTGAGCGCCGCGAAGGACCTGCTTCTGCCGTTCACGCTTTACAAGCTGGTCCTTCGCTTCGCACAGGACGACAGATTCTCACGCACCCTCCCCACACCGTCTCGTCGATGACGCACTCCTCCGTTCGCCGCTTCGCGCTCGCCGCAATGTCGCTCTGCGCCGCCTCGACATCCGCCGCGCAGGGCTACCGCCAGCCGCCCGCGCCCATCGCGCAGATTCTCGACGCGCCCGCGACCCCGGCCGTCCAGTTGAGCCCCGATCGCACCATGCTCCTGCTCCTCGAGCGGCCAGGGCTGCCGAGCATCGCGGACGTGAGCGCACCCGAGCTGCGCCTCGCCGGACTCCGCTTCGACCCCAACACCAACGGGCCGTCGCGCGAGAACAACTACACGGCGATCTCCCTCATGCCGGTCGCGGGCGGGACACCACGCCGGATCGCGATGTCGCTCCCGTCGGGCGCCTCGATCGGCAACGTGCAGTGGGCGCGCAGCGGACAGAAGGTCGCGTTCACCGTCACCACGCAGGGCACGATCACGCTCTGGGTCGCCGACCTCGCCACGGCCACCGCCAGGCAGCTGTCGACTCGCGCGCTCAACAGCGTGCTCGGCGCCCCCTGCGACTGGGTCGATGCCACGCGCCTCGCCTGCCGCACGATTCCCGACAACCGCGGCGCAGCGCCGGTCCAGGGTGGCACCCCCGCGGGCCCGATCGAGCAGGAGACGATGAGCGGCAAGGCAGAGCGTTCTGCCACCTATCAGGACCTGCTCAAGTCGCCCACCGACGAGAAGCTGTTCGAGTATTACGCCACGAGCCAGCTCGTGCTCGTCTCGCTCGACGGCAAGATCACCAAGCTCGGCGCCCCCGAACTGCTGCGGCGCGTCGATGCGAGCCCCGATGGTCGCTTCCTGCTCGTGGACGCTCTACATCGTCCGTTCTCGTATCAGGTGCCGTTGCAGTACTTCCCCACGCGGACCGAAGTGCGCGACCTGTCGGGTGCGGTCACCAAGGTCGTGATCGATCGCCCACTCGTCGAGCGCGTGCCGTGGCGCGGTGATGCCGTCATCCCGGGCCCGCGGTCCGCCTCGTGGCGCGCTGATGCCGCATCGACGCTCGTGTGGATCGAAGCGCTCGACAACGGCGATCCGGACGTGAAGGTGCCCAAGCGCGATCGCGTGCTGATGCTCGACGCGCCGTTCACGGGCAGCACGCGCACACTCGTCGAAACCGAATGGCGCGCGGGCGGACTCGTGTGGGGACGCGCCGATCTCGCGCTCGCCACGGAGAACCAGCAGAAGGAGCGCCGCACCCGACAGTGGGTGATCGACCCGTCAGGCAAGGCCGCTCCCCGCATGTTGTGGGACCGCTCGAGTGAGGATCGGTACGGCAACCCTGGCACCTTCATGACCGTGCGCAACGCCGCAGGACGCGCGGTGCTGCTCACCACGGCCGACGGAGCCAGCGCCTACCTCACCGGCGATGGTGCCTCCGCCGAGGGAGATCGCCCGTTCACCGACCGGATCGACTTGGCCTCGGCGAAGACCACGCGGGTCTTCCAGTCACAGGCGCCATACTACGAACAGCCGATCGGCTGGATCGACGAGCGCGCGCAGCGCATGCTCACGCGCCGCGAATCCAGGACCGACGTCCCCAACTACTGGTCGCGCGATCTCGTGCGCAAAGTGGCCCCCATGCCACTTACGGCGTTCGCGGATCCCGCGCCGCAGTTCAAGGGCGTGACGTCGCAGCTCATCACGTACACGCGCGCCGACGGCGTGAAGCTCTCGGCCACCATTCATCTGCCCGGCAACTACGACAAGGCCAAGGACGGGCCGCTGCCGTTCTTCCTCTGGGCGTATCCGCTCGAGTACCGCTCGCGTGAAGCGGCCAGTCAGGTGATCGGCTCCCCGTATCGCTTCGTACGGCCGACCGGCGCATCGCACCTGTTCCTGCTCACGCAGGGCTATGGGGTGATGGACAACCCCACCATGCCCATCGTCGGTGAGAACGGCAAGGAGCCGAACGACTCGTATGTGGAGCAGTTGGTGGCGAGCGCCCAGGCGGCGGTGGACACCATTGTGGCCATGGGGGTCGCGGACCGCGACCGGATCGGCGTGGGCGGCCATTCGTACGGCGCCTTCATGACTGCCAACCTGCTGGCACACACGCGCCTCTTCCGGGCCGGCATCGCGCGCTCGGGCGCGTACAATCGCACCCTGACGCCGTTCGGCTTTCAGGGAGAGGATCGCACCTACTGGGACGCGGCCGAGCTGTACAACACGATGTCGCCGTTCACCAATGCCAACAAGATCAAGGACCCGATCCTGCTGATCCACGGCATGGCCGATGACAACACGGGGACGTACCCGATCCAGTCGGAGCGGATGTACGCGGCACTCAAGGGGAATGGCGCGACGACGCGCTATGTCCAGCTCCCGGCCGAAGCGCACGGGTATCGTGCGCGGGAGAGTGTCGGGCACACGCTGGCCGAAATGGTGGGGTGGCTTGATCGGTACGTGAAGGCGAAGCGGCCGAACGCGGACTAATGTCGTCCTGAGCGAAGCGAAGGACCTGCTTTTTCTTATCAGCGAAAAGCAGAAGCAGATCCTTCGCTTTGCTCAGGATGACAGCGGGAACTTGTTAGCCCCCTCGGCGCTAGCTCTCCCGTGACCACCGCCACCGCCCTCGCCGACTTCGAGTCGGTCATGCTGCGCTACCTCCCCGACGTCACCCGCTACGCCCGCTCGATGGCCGGGCCCGGTGCCGACGCCGACGACGTCGTGCAGGACACGTACCTGGACGCCTGGCGTGGTCGCGCGACCTTCGACCCCACCCGTGACGCGCGGAAGTGGCTCTTCGCCATCTGCCGACACGCCTTCATCAAGCGCTACCGCAAGTCCACGCGGGAAACTGCCGTGGGCGATCCCGCCGAACTCGAGTCGCACGCCACGGCCGTCGGGCACGCGGCCGCCGTGCGTGACGGATCGGCCGCCCTGCTCGACAGCATGGACCTGGGCCCTGCCATCAACACCGCGATGGCGACGCTGCCGGGCACCTTTCGCGAGGTGATTGCGCTCGTCGATGTGGGGGGCAGCGACTACGCCGAGGCAGCGGAAGCGCTGGGTATCCCCGTCGGTACCGTTCGGTCGCGGCTCTTTCGCGGGCGCCGCTTGCTGCAAGAACAGTTGCTCGATTACGCACGCGATGCGGGATTCCGCATGCGCACAGGACCGGAGGCATCATGAGCGAGACCACGCTGTCGTGCAGTGAAACCGTTCGCGCCATGTGGGACTACGTCGACCACGCGCTGCCCAGCGGCTTGCGCAGCGCCGTCGAGGCGCACCTCAAGGGGTGCGACGACTGCACGGGCCACGTGGCGTTCGCGCGCCGGCTCGTCGAGAACATCGCGCGGGCGCCGGTGCCGAAGTCGGACATCGAGGTGCTGGAGCTCCGCGTGCGCGGAGCGTTGGCGCACGAGGCGCTCAGCGCACCTTCTTGAGCACCCGCCCCGGCCGCGCCTTCCCCAGCACGCCATGCTCCATCACCGGCACGCCGTTCACGATCACCCACGGAATCCCCACGGGATAATGATGCGGGTCGGTGAACGTCCCGCGCTCACCGACCGTCGCCGGATCGATTACCGTGATGTCCGCCACGCAGCCCACGCGCAGACATCCCCGATCGGCGAGCCCCAGCCGCTTCGCCGGCAGTGATGTCATCTTGCGCACGGCCTCCGGCAACGTGAGAACCCCCTGCTCGCGCACGTACGTGCCAAGCACACGGGGAAAGGTGCCGTAGCTCCGCGGATGCGGCACGCCGTCACCGGGACGCACCAGGCCGCCGTCGCTCGCAATGGCCGTGAACGGGTCCTGCATGATGCGGCGCACGTCCCCCTCATCCATGACGTGGTAGATCATCGAGGCGCCACCGTTCAACTCCCCTTCGAGCACGAGCGGCGCAGCGCCGGCCGATGTGAGCGCAACACGACGCTGCGCCGCCCAGTCGTGGAGCGTCGTCCCCTCGAGCGTGCGCTGCCAGGCCACGCTCGCGAACTGCACCCGGCGCAGGTCACCGCCACCACGGTCATGATCGAGCAGGAAGGTGATCCCGCGGATGATCGAGTCGCGCAGCACCGGATTGGCGGCGCGTTGCTTGAGCGCCTGCGGCCCGCCGGCCAACGCCCAGTTGGGAATCAGGACCGCCAGCGCCGTCGAACTCGCCGTGTACGGATACTGATCCTGCATCACATCCGTCCCTGCCTTCCGGGCCGAATCCGCCATGCGCAGCGTCGTCACGCTCTGCCCCCACATCTCCCGACCGATCGCCTTGTGGTGCGTGAGGACCACCGGGATGTACGCGCGCCGCCCGATCTCCAGCGCTTCCGCCACTCCCTGCACGAGCCCCAGGCCCTCCTCACGGAGATGCGACGTGTAGATCCCGCCGCCATCGCTCGCGGCCTGCGCCAGCGCCACGACTTCGTCGAGCGTGGCGTAGGAGCCGGGCACATACCGAAGCCCCGTGCTCAGGCCGAATGCGCCCTCGCGCATGGCGTCGCGCACCAGCTGCACCATGCGGGTCAGTTCGTCCACTGTCGGCGCGCGATTGGCGGTTCCCATGACGCGCTCGCGAATCGTGTTGTGCCCAGCCAGCCACGCCACGTTCATGCCGAGCGGTGCGCGCGCCACCGAGTCCGCGTACACGCCGAACGGCGATGGTCCACCGCCATCCGGTCCGCCGAGTGCAAGCGTCACCCCTTGGCGAACTTCGCTCGCCGCGTCGGGCATGCGCAGAATCGGCTCGATGTGCGCGTGCAGATCGATGAAGCCCGGCGTGACCGTCAGACCCGTTGCATCGATCTCGCGCCTGCCGCATCGCGCGGACAATGGTGTGGTGCTCACCGCGATCACGCGATCACCGCGGACCGCGATATCGGCGCGCACGGCGGGGGCGCCCGTCCCGTCGAGCACCTGCCCGTTACGGATGACGAGGTCGGCCGGACACACCGCTTGCGCCTGCACTCCCAACGGCCATCCGAGGACGAGGCCCGTGAACACGAGCGACCGGAGTGACCTTTGTGTCCTGTGTGTCATCTGCAGCATCATGGTGAAGGGCGAAGCGGGGCTGGTACTCGATCGGCCACCAGACTCGCGAGATCAGCGGCGTGCACCGACATCGGCCGCTCGAGCAATCCGCTCGCATGCGCAGCCATGCCAAGCACGTTCTCGGCGGACACCCCCGCGGCGCGCATCTCGCGCAGTCCCGTGTCCTGTGCCGCCTTGCTCAACTTGGTGCCGTCGGGGCGCATCACCAGCGGATGATGCAGGTAGCGCGGCGGTGCAGTGCGGCCAAGCAAGCGCGCGAGCGCCAACTGTCGCCCTGTGGAATCGAGCAGATCTTCGCCTCGAATCACGATGTCGATCTGCTGCCGATCATCATCGACCACCACGCACCATTGGTACGTGAAGTCGCCATGCCGGTCGCGCACGAGCACGTCGCCACACTGCGTGGCTGGCACCTGCTCCTGGGCACCGAGGCGCAGATCATGAAAATGCTCGCGACCGTTGTCGAGGCGCACGCGGCGGGCGAGCACCTTGGTGCCATCGATCGCGACACTCCGACAGGTGCCGGGATACGGCGTCTCGCGATTGGTGACCTCACCGGCGATGGCCGCGATATCACGCCGTGAGCACTGACAGGGGTACACGAGTGATGCGCGTTCGAGCCGCGCGAGCGCGTCAGCATAGCGTGGCGTCTCGTCGCTCTGCCGGTTGGGCGACCGTCCATGACGAAAGCTGGCCACCGATCCGTCGTCGGGTGCGAAGCCGAGCCACTCGAGATCGTCCAGCAATCCCTGCTCATACTCGGGACGACAGCGGCCACGATCATGATCCTCGATGCGCAACACCACCTGTCCACCGAAGGCGCGGGCGAGTCCCCAGACCCAGACCGCATTGACCGCGTGACCGAGATGCAGCCACCCGGTGGGCGCCGGCGCAAAGCGCGTGCGCCACGGGCGGTCGAACGCTGCGATGGCGTGCGCGAGGTCGGTCGTGTCGAGCCGGGTCATCGGGGGGAAGTCTGCAGGCGCGTGCCCATCCGCGCGAGATCGCGCGTGAGTGCTGCCGCCGACGGTGCACGACGGAGGAGGCGTTCGAGCACGACCCGAGCGGGTACCTCGCGCCCATACCGATACAGCGAAGCGCTCATCCGTTCATACCAGCGCGCGTCGCCCGCAAGCCAGCTGCCATGCCGCTGCTGCAACACCGCACGGAGGTCGGCCACCACGATCGCCCCCATGGCGTAGTTGAGCATGTACCCCGGCAGGTCGAACAGCTGCGCGCGCATGGCCCACCACGATCGCTCGGGATGCGGCGCGATGTGCAGGTAGTGGCGCGAGATCTCCGTCCAGACCGCGTTCGGATCAGCGTTGGGCGCGCGATGCATGCGAATCTCGAACAAGCTCCACGCGGCATCGAGCATGATGCTGCCGTAGCGCGCGCGGAGCGACACCGCCGTCGGCACCGAGTCACCCAGCCAGCGCTGCTGCCACGTGGGTTCGTACACGTCGAGCGCGACGATGTCGGCGATTCCCTCGGTGAACACGTTGGCATCGGGCCAGTCCGCGTATGCGGGACGCGTGCGGATGGCGGCGATGTGCACGGCATGACCGCTCTCGTGCAGCAACTCGTTCAGGATGTCGAGCCCGCCATCAGCGTACGTCGCAAAGACCCACGGCTCGGCGCTCACCCACGCGCCAGCTTCCCAGCGCGGGCGATCGCCGAACGTGGTGTACGCCACCGGCGTCTGGCCGATACGTGGCTCGATGTCGTACTGTGTATGGAACGACGTGAGATCGGCGCCCAGCGCGCGATAGTAGGCATGGTTGAGCTCGAGCAGCCGGGTGCGCGGAATGCGACTGGCCAACCGTCGGCTCGCTTCGCCGTTCTCGAACCAGTAGTCCCACGGCTCGATGAGCGTGTCGGGGGTGGCCACACGCCACGCCTCGAGCAGCGACTCCATCGCGCGCTCGATCGTGCGCGCCGGGATGCCAAGCGCGTCGGCGCTCTTGTCGAGCGGGCGCGCACCCACCGTCCACGCCACCGCCTCGGCGCGGATCAGCGTGCGCCATGGACCACTCGGCGCGTCGTCGCCGTTCACCGATCGCCAGACCGTATCGAGCGCGGTCCACAGTGCGCGGCGTTGGTCGCGGTCCGGCTGCCAGCCGAGTCGGCCCAGCACGCCGAGGCGATTGAACGTCGAGTCACCGACGCGGACCGCTTCGGTCGCCACGCGATAGCAATGCGTGATGCGCGCGCGCAGCGCGCGGGTGCCGCTGTCGGCGAGCAGACGCGGTGCGTCGTAGGCACAGGCGACGGGCAGACCACCGCGCGTCGTCTTCCCACGCTTCCCGGCGGCTGGCACGGCGAACTCGGTCGCGATCTCGGCGCGCATCGCCCGCCAGGCCGCGCGGTCGCTGGTCGAGAGGCGTAGGGCGCGCACCCGGTCCGGGAACTGTGCGAGCGAATCGCGGAGCGAGTCGAGCTGTGCGGAGAGTGTGCTGAGCGGGACGCCGCGGGCCGATCTGTCGCGGCCAGACGCGACCGTCACGTCGATCTGGTCCTTGAGGCGGCGGGCGCGCTCGAAGGTGCGCTCGAAGGGCGCGAGGGGAGAGCGCGTCCATGCGGGAGGAGCAACTCTTGAATCTACAGCGGCTGGTTGATCCTGCGCAAAGATCGGGTTTGCCAGCAGAACAACCAGTATTGTCGCTTTACAGGCTGTTAACTGGCTTATTATTGATGCGAAATATGATTCGATGGATTTCACAGACTTGTAACCTCCGAATCGCCAGCGCCAGCCGAGTGCGCCCACCTCCGGCCAGCCCGCCCGTCCACGGCCAACGCTCGATCCCTGGTTGCGCCTCTGCATCGCGGGCAGAAGATCCCCCCGAGTGGGGCACTCCGCCAGAGGCCGCGGTTCTCCTCATCCGCGCGTATCCTTCCCACGTGCACCCCCCGTGCCCCGCCCTCGAGCCCTGTCACATGTCCCGTCTTCTGTTCGCGCCTGTACGCGTCGCCGTCGTCGCCCTGTTCGGCGCTGCCGTCTCGTCGCAGTTGAATGCCCAGGCGAAGAGAGCGGCCGAGTCCCCGGCCAGTTACCGCGCCACCGCCAACCGGCTCATCAACGGCGCGCTGGCCGACACCACCGGTTTCATCCGTCTGGCCGAGCTCGTGGATACGCACGGTCACCGACTGAGCGGTTCGCAGTCGCTTGAAACGGCGATCGACTGGCTCGAAGCCAAGCTCAAGGCCGACGGTTTCGACAACGTGCACACCGAGCCGGTGATGGTGCCGCACTGGGTGCGCGGCGCCGAGTCGGTGGAGCTGATCGAACCTCGGCGCACACCCATGAAGATGCTCGGGCTCGGCGGCAGCGTCGGCACGCCGGTGGGGGGCATCACCGCGCCGGTGGTGGTCATCTCGAGCTTCGATGAACTCACCAGGCGTGCGGCTGAGGTGAAGGGCAAGATCGTGCTGTTCGACGTGCCGTTCACGACCTACGGCGCCACCGTGCAGTACCGCGCATTCGGCCCGAGTGCGGCCGCCAAGGCAGGTGCGGTGGCCATGCTGTTGCGGTCGGTCGGGCCGTTCAGCATCGCAAGCCCGCACACGGGTGGGCTGCGCTACGACACGAGTGTGGTGAAGATCCCCGCGGCCGCGATCACGTCCGAAGACGCCGGCATGTTGCGCCGCCTCCAGGCGCGCGGGCTTCCGGTGAGCGTGAAGCTCGTGATGAGCGCGCAGATGCTCCCCGATGCGCCGTCGCGCAACGTGATCGCGCAGATCACGGGC
>JANMLN010000133.1:0-3891 GCA_031372565.1 Gemmatimonadota bacterium
TACGCACCTACCTGCTCAACGCGAGCTGGCGCCTCACCCTCCGCGACAAGCAGGGGGTCGTCTGGTTTTACCTCGATGGCGCACGCGGCCGCACCGAACTCCGTTGGCGCGTGCACAACGGGGCCATGCTCCCCTTCGAGGGCGCCCCGCGCCCCATGCCCGACGACATGACCCTCGACATCGAGACCAAGGCCAAGGTCGGCATGTTCACCGTCGGAGTCTCGCAGTTCATCACCGAGTTCACCTTCGTGCGCACCCCCACCGAGCGCGGCTGGAACGTGCGCATGAATCGCGCCCCCAAGTGGCAGCTCCCCCTGGGCTTCGCGCGCCTCATCGATGGCAGCCTCAAGCGTCCCTTTCAGGGCGACGGCGCCACCTGGCGCATCGTGGTCAAGGACTCCGCGGGCGCGCCCTCCACCATCTCGCGCCAGACGCACGGCTTCGTGCGCGAGAGCGCGGTCATCCGCTGGATCGGGTCGCTGAGCGGCACCGTGGCCGGCGACTTCAACGGCGCCAGTGAAAAGGAAGAGGCGAGGTTCTTCAACGAGCTCTTTGGCGCCATGCGGAAGGACGTCGCCGCGGCCCTTCGGTCGTCCTGAGCGAAGCGAAGGACCTGCTTCTCCCGTCGTCCTGAGCGAAGCGAAGGACCTGCTTGTGCAGTTGCAGTTGCAGTTGCAGTTCTCTCCCGGCTCGCTCCCCTCCCCGAGCGCCGGATCGCGCAGACTGCCTTCGCCGCGTGGGCGCGGCGACGCAGCGCGCTGGTCCGGGGGCGGCTCGGGGGGGGCGCCGTTCGAACAGCAGAAGCAGGTCCTTCGCTTCGCTCAGGACGACGGGGGGGCTCACGACGACAAAAAAAGCGCCCCGGCTGCTCGCAGGGAGCAGCCGGGGCACCAGCCGGGAAACCCGGTCACTTGGCCACGCACACCGTCTTTGGAACTCTACGTCCTACGGATCGGCGGCGGGCAATGCTTCATATTGCAGGACGCGTGCCAAGGTTCCACGTCCAATTGGTATCAGCTTCGTAATGGTCCTGCCTGATGGAGCTGAGGGGGATCGAACCCCTGACCTCTGCAGTGCGATTGCAGCGCTCTCCCAGCTGAGCTACAGCCCCTTGGGACATCGCGACCAGCGCCCTCATAGGACGACCAAGCCGCAGATGCGAAACGGCCCCGCAAACCGCGCAGGGCCATTGTCTGCAACAAGTTAGGTATCGGCACCTCGAAGTCAAGCCAACACCCCGTCACACGCCACCGGGAACGCCGCCCACGCAACTCACGTTGGCGCAACAAGATGCACACCCTCGACTCCCCTTTCGTTTCCGATCAGCTCGCCGCTCGGCGCGTCGCCCTCAACGCCGCCCCCGAGCGCGCCAGCGGTGCCTACGTCCTCTACTGGATGCAGTCGACACACCGCTTCGAGGACAACTGGGCGCTGCGCCAAGCCACCCTCACCGCCGATCGCGCTCGTCGCCCGCTGCTCATCTATCAGGGCCTCGATCCCACCTACGAGCACGCCAACGACCGGATCCACAGCTGGATCCTCGAGAATGCCCGCGAACTGAGCGAACGCGCCGAGTCGCTCGGACTCACCTATCGGTTCGGACTGAGGCGGCAGCGCCACGACAACCGTCGCGTCGTGGACAACATCGCCTCGCGCGCTGTGACGGTCATCACCGATGCCTTCCCCACGGCGGGCATCGCCGAGCGCTCGCGCAGGTTCGCTGAACGCACCGACGTGCGCGTGGTCGCCGTCGACAGCCACGGGCTGCTCCCCGCATCGAGCTTCGAAAAGGAAGAATGGGCCGCGCGCACCATTCGCCCCAAGATCCTCCGCGTGCGCGATCATGCGCTCGAGCCGGTCCTCGATCGCGCGCCCGCTGTTGCCTTCCCTGCTGCGCTGCTCACGTCGCTCGAGTTCGACGCGCTCGACGTTGCGCGCATCGATATCGATGCCGAAGTGGCGCGCTGCGAAATCGACCATTCCGTGCCGCCCGTGCGCACCATGCCGAGTGGGCGACGCGCGGGACTCGCGCGGCTGGCACAGTTTGTTGACCAGGCGTTGCCCGACTACGCCGAGCGCCGCTCCGATCCGACCGATCCCGACGGCTCGAGCCGCCTGTCGGCCTATCTCCACTTCGGTCAGCTGAGCGCGGGCGAGGTCGCACGTGCGGTGCTCGCCACGGGACGCACCGAGGCGGTCGAGAAGTTCCTCGACGAGCTGCTCACCTGGCGTGAGCTCTCGCTCAACATGTGCCACAAGAATCCGCGCTTCGGCACGCTGCACGCGCTGCCACCGTGGATTCACGAAACGATGCGCAAGCATGTGGGCGACGAACGGGAAGCGCTCTACACGCGCGAGCAACTCGAGCGCGCCGAGACACACGAACCGCTCTGGAACGCCGCGCAGCGCGAGCTGGTCGCGACGGGGTCGGTGCACAACGTGATGCGCATGTACTGGGGCAAGTCGGTGCTCACCTGGACCGCCACCTACTCTGAAGCGCTCGCGCATCTCATCCATCTCAACAACAAGTGGGCGCTCGACGGCCGCGATCCGAGTTCGTACGGCGGGATCCAGTGGTGCTTCGGCAAGTTCGATCGCCCCTGGGGGGAGCGGCCGGTGTGGGGCACGATTCGATCGAGGTCGCTTCAGCGCGCGTACAAGAAGTTCGATGCCAAGGGGTACGAGACGCGCTGGAATGGCGACGCGCAGGGGGCGCTGGGGATGTGAGTGTGACGCGGGCCGCCTCGCGCGCCGTTACGTTCCGCTCATGTTTGCAGATGTCACGGTCGACGACGTCGTCGCCGCGGCCCACCGACTTTCGGGCGTCGCTGACCACACCCTCTTGCTCAAGTCCGACGCGCTCTCCGCGTTGGCCGGTGGCGACGCCTATCTCAAGCTCGAGTGCGCACAGCGCACCGGCTCGTTCAAGATTCGCGGCGCGTACAACACGCTCGCGACCCTGACCGATGCACAGAAGCAGGCGGGCGTCGTCACCGCGTCGGCCGGCAACCACGGGCTGGGCTGTGCGTGGGCCGCGCGTGAACTCGGCATCGCCTGCGTGGTGTTCGTGCCGGTCACGAGCCCGTACATCAAGCAGCGCGGCATCCGCGAGCTGGGCGCCACGGTCGAGGCGAGCGCCACCGACTACGACGAGGCGCACGCCGCCGCCATCACGCAGGGACGCGTGAGCGGCGCGACCTACGTGAGTCCCACCGATGGCGACGCGCTCTTTGCCGGCCAAGGCACGGTGGGCAAGGAGATCATCGACGACCTGCCCGGCGTGCGCACGATCGTGGTGTGCGCGGGCGGTGGTGGATTGCTCGGCGGCGTTGGTCGCTACGCCAAGTCGATCGACCCGAGCATTCGCATCATCGGGGCGCAGTCTGATCAGACCGATGCGATGGCGCGCGCGGTGGCGGCCGGTCACATCGTGCAGGTGCCGGTGCCGCCCACGCTCGCCGATGGTCTCGCGGGGCAGATCGATCCCGAAGGGCTGGTGGTCGCGCAGACGGTGATGGACGACATCGTGCTCGTGACCGAGGACGAGCTCGGTCAGGCGATCGCGTGGGTGTACCGCGAGCATGGCCTCGTGGTCGAAGGCGCCGGCGCGGTGGGACTCGCGGCGCTGCGCGCGGGGAAGCTCGGCGCGTTGGCGTTCCCGGTGGCGATCACCGTGAGTGGCGGGAACATTGATGGGGAGCTGCACTCGCAGCTGCTGGCGCGGTGGCCGTGAAGGCAGCGGCGTAAGCCCCCCGTCGTCCTGAGCGTAGCGAAGGACCTGCTTTTCTCCCCTGACCACAAGCAGGTCCTTCGCTTCGCTCAGGACGACAAACGGTAGAGTCTCCGCTCCCATGTCGCTCTCCCTCCAGTTCCTCGGCACCGCCGCCTCCC
>JANMLN010000195.1:0-11465 GCA_031372565.1 Gemmatimonadota bacterium
CCGCCTGCCGCCGAAGGGCCGCATGCAGGAGCACGTCGGCCGCACCCACCGCATCGAGGGTCCGTCTCGCGTCGCCGCCGATCGTCCCGTCGCCTGCATGCACACTCAGCCGCGCGCCGACCGAGTGGGCGACGTCGGCCAGCGCCGGCACGCGATCGGGACGGGGCACGATGGCCGCCACGCGGTGTCCCAAGGCGAGACAGTGGCGCACGAGCGCCATCCCCAGCGGTTGCGAGGCGCCCGTGATGATGACCCGGCGCGCAGCATCAGATTGGTCCATGCCGCACAAGATACAGGCTCGCGACGGGCGGCTCGAGCGACGCCCACCGCCCGTGGTGCGGTGCGGCTTGCGAAGCTGCCGCCGAGATCGTGGGCCAGCCGGTCTCGGTGTTCATGCCGGACGACCGGAGACACGAGGAAGCCGAGCTGCAGGCGCGGCTCGATGCGGGCGCGCGCGCACGACATCGTGTGCACCGACCGTCGCATGCCGGGCGTGGACGGGCTCGCCCTCAATGACCATCTGGCGCCACGATACCCCGCGATGCGGTTCGTGGTCCTCACGGGGGTCCCCGGTCACGACCTGATCGCCGCGCTTCGCATTTCCCGCACAACTTTGCGGCAATCGGCTCCAGACGTCGCCCAACGGTCGCAGGATGCGGCAGGTGGCTACTCGCCAACCGGACGAATCGGGTGCAGCTTGGCGACGTGAATCAGCGCGCCTTTCTGAAGAACATGCAGGATTGGTCCTGCGTGGATGTTCGCCGTTGGGTGGTCGGCGGCGTGACAATTCAGGTCGTCGGATACCTCACGATCCTGGTCGTGGGCGTACTGGCTTTCGGGTGGGATCCGCTCATCACGCCACGCCTGCTCGTGGCGGCGGGAAGCTGTGGAGTGGCGCTCGGCCTCGCATTGCGCGGCCACTATCAGACCGCCAGCCTCCTCGCGCTCTCGGTCACCTGGCTCGAGATCCAGGTCGGGTTTCTCACCAAGGCCGAAGCGATCGGTCCCGGGCTCGCGGTGCTGCCGGTGCTCGTCATGGGCGTCTGCATTCTCACGGGGAGCCGCGCGGGGCTCGTGGTGGCCTTGGTCACCATTCTCGCGAGCGTCCTGTCGCATCGCCTCAACCCGTTCGTGCGAGAGTCCGGCTTCACGCCGCAGCTGGTCTATTGGCTGGCGATGCATGCGATCGGGGTGATGGCGGGGTGGACGATCATGACGCTCAGCCTCGAGGGCTTCAGCCGGGTCTTCACGCAGCTGCGCGCTCGCCAGCAGGACTTGGCGGATACGATCCGCTTTGCCCCCGACGGCATGCTCGTGGTGGATGCGGCGCAGGCGATCATCATCGCGAATCCCGCAGCCGAGGCAATCCTGCGGATGCCGGCAGAGCGCATCGTCGGGCGCACGTACACGGCCGTGCTTGCGGAAGCATCGGGACAGCCGGAGGATCCCGCCGCGCTGCCCGCAGACACCGGCGAAACGCCGATCGCGCTGCAGTGGGTCTCGCGCGATGGCACGGCGCTTCACGTGGAGGCCACCTGGCGCGGCATGGAGGGCGGGCGACGCGAGGTGCTCCTGCGCGACGTCTCGGTGCGGCGCCGGCTCGAGCAGGAGCGGCAAGCGATGGAAGCCCAGGTGGCGGAAGCGCGGCGCCTCGAGGCCGTCGGTCAGCTCGCGGGCGGGCTCTCGCACGACTTCAACAACATCCTCACGGCCATCGGCGGGCTGGCCGAACTGCTGCGTGCGGAGGCCGATCCCACGGTGCGCGCCGCCCTCGCCGACGAGATGGCGGCCGCGCGCGAGCGCGGCGCGGCGCTCACGCGACAGCTCCTCGCCTTCGCGAATCGGGACGTGGTGCAGCCACGCGTGCTCGATCTGGCGGCCTTCGTGACGGCGCTCGAACCGCGCCTGCGCGCACAACTGGGCGCGGAGCATTCGCTCGTGATCATGACGACCCCCGGCTGCTGGGTGCGGGCGGACGAGGCGCAGATCGCGCAGGCCATCGAGAGCCTGGTGGCCAATGCGCAGGATGCGATGCGCACGGCGGGCCGGTGCACCATCACCGTCGACCACTACACCGGCGTGGTCGGGGTGCCGCAGGTGCGGCTGCGCGTGGCCGACACCGGCGCGGGCATGGCGCCGGGGGTTGCGGAGCGCGCCTTCGAACCCTTCTTCACGACCAAGGCGCGCGGCCACGGCCGGGGACTCGGGCTGACGATCGTGCACGCGCTGGTGACGCAGAGCGGTGGCATCTCGCGTATCCGATCGGAGAAGGGATCGGGCACCAGTGTCGAGATGGACCTGCCGTTGGTGGCGGCTCCGGCCCGGCAGACACCGACGTCTTCGGCCCCCGTGGTGGTCACCACGGGCCGCACGATCCTCCTCGCGGAGGACGACGATGGCACGCGCTCGACCGTGGCGCGACTGCTGCGCCGGTCGGGCTACACGGTCATCGAGGCGCGCGATGGCACCGAGGGGCTGCATCTGGCGATGACGACGCGCGAGCCGATCCACCTGCTCCTGACCGACGTCATGATGCCCGGTCTGACCGGCCCCGCGCTCGCCGATCGCGTGCGCGACGTGGACGGGAGCATCCCCGTGCTCTTCATGACCGGGTACGCGGAACAGGATGTCGCCGCGCACCTCTCGGCGGGCCGGGCGGGCCGCGCGTTGATCGCGAAGCCGTTCGCGCCGGACGCACTCCTCACGCGGGTGGAGGCGCTCATGCGCGCGGGCCAGTCCGAGGACGCCCTCACGAGCTGAGTGGCGCTCGCCGGTGCGCGACGGCCACCGTGTCTCGCAGGCAGACGGAGCCGGTCTCCGCCGCGTGCACGGATCAGCGCTGGAGCCGCACCAGGGTGAAGTGCTGCTCCGCCACGTCGAGCGTGAGTGACATCGCGCGGTCAGCCCCCGGTGCGAATTCCGCCGTCCCCACCGTGTGGCGGAAGGCGAAGCGCGTGGCGGTTTCGGGCACGAGTTCCAGTTCGCGGTTGAATCCCCTGAGCGCCAGCAGCAGCCGGTCGTCGCGGCGCGTGATCGTCGCAACCGGACTGCCCTGCCGCCCGTAGCTCCCCGTGAGTGCGTCGAGCGCCTCGGCGCTCATGCGCAGCGCGGGCCTGCTCTCAGCGAGCCCCGCCTCATCCGTCGGCAGGTCGGGGAGCGGGCGCGCCCAGATGTTGCGATAGCGCACGGGGTGCGCATGGTCTTGCAGGACCAGCGGCAGCGAATCGGCGTGGGCCTCGTACGGAGCAAACTGCAGCCAGCTGGTGCCGCCCCAGAAGGTCGCCCCGTCCTGCACGACGACGCCGTTGTGCAGCACGGTCGCGCGGGCCGGCGTCACGAGCTTCCCCGCAGCGTCGAATCGCGGGCGGCGGAAGATGATGTCGTAGCTCTGCCAGGTCCCCGCAGGGAGAGACGCGTTCACGAGGGGCGGGTGCTGTCCGTACAGCGCGCCGGCCTGTCCGTCCGCGTACGTGTCGCTGCCGTGCGAGTCGAGCACCTGCACTTCGTACTTCCCCATGATGATCACGCCACTGTTGCCGCGATCCTGCCCCTTGCCGCGCGGTGGTGACGGTGTGGCCCACTCAAGGTGCAGCTGCATGTCGCCGAGCCCGCGCCTTGTGATCAGCGGGCCGCCGCCCGGCGCGGTCTCCATGTAGCCGTCGCGAAGTGTCCACTTGGGCGGCGCGCCGCCGGGGCCGCTCCAGTGGCGCAGATCCGTGCCATCGAACAGGACGATCGCGTCGCTTGGCGGAGCCCCGGCGGCGGTGCCCGGCGTAACGATCGACGGCTTTGGGCGCGCGGGGTCGTGAGCTTTCCAGCGTGCGCCCTGCGCGCCAAGGGATGCGGGCAGCATCGCGCAGGTCATCGAGACCGCAAGGACGGCAGGGATTGAACAGAACCGCATGAGGACCTCGTGGATGAATGGCGGCAGTACCCGGAACCGTGCCACGACCCTCACCAGCTCGCCCCAACCGCAACGCAAAAACGGCCATCAGCACCAACCGCCGTCATGCAGGCCCGCGGCGACGCATGGCGTACTGATCTACTCAAGTCCGAGCGCACTGCGCGCTCCGGTGAAATCGACGAGTACCGCGCTGAGCACCAGCGCGCTGGTCGCGAGAAGAAGCCACGTCACTCGGCGACCGGTGGCTCTCCCGGGGATGTCCGCACGGCGCAACATGCGCACGTTCAGCCCCAAGGCGACGGACGCCACAGCAGCGGTGAGCATCGCCAGCGCCTGGTACCCAAGCGGATTCGTCGGCACGCGCCAGTACAGGCCATTGAGCGCCGCCGCAGCGACGGTGAACCAGAAGCCTGCGCCGAGATACTTGGACAGATGGCGAGCGACTCCGCCGCTCAACTGGGCCCCTTGGCTGGGAAGAGAAGTTGCTTCACGTTGACGTGCACGGAGGTGGCTTGCTCGGCATAACGTGGGCTGGTGTTGCAGGCGCTTCCATAAAAAGTACGACAGGGCGCGGCCGCTCGCCTGCTTCCTCAACGCGGCGGTCAGACACCACGCGTCGTCATGTGGCGGCGCGCCGGTCTTGGTCCGCGTGCTCGAAGGTGAAGATGGTCACGGGCGCAGGATCGCCTCGGAGCGCCGTGTAGAATGCGACGGCGTGATCATCCTCAACGTCGGCGGGCACGAACGCAACCGTCACGCCGGCCGCGGCCGCGTCGCGGCAGAGGGTCTCGACCAACCGGCGCCCAATGCCGCGGCGTTGGTGCGTGGGATGGACGGCGAGGTCGTAGATGAACAACTCGTGGGCTTCGTTCCGGGTCATCGGCAGCACGTGTGCCGTGATGCCCCCGACGGGATCCGCGCCATCCAGCGCGACGAGCGCCCAGAAGTCAGGTCGAGCGAGCAGGGCGTCGACGTAGGGGGCCGACAGCGCGTCGCCCCCCTCAGCGAAGACGGTGGTCATCAGGTCAAACGTCTGCTGTGCCAGGCGCCGATCAGAGGGGCCCAGGCGCTGTACGACGATGTCATCGCTGCGACGCATCGGTGCTCCAAGGTTGGCTTTGCCCACATGACGAACAAGGTTCAGCTGCGGGGCCCTGACGAACGAACGGGAGGCGGCGCGGAGCCAAGCGCCATCGGGCAACTGCTCGGGCCCCGGCAGCTCCAACCGGCGCTAGCTGGCCGCCGCGAAAATCTCGACTTCGGCACGCAGCCGACTGCCGAGGCGATCCCGCTCGGTCTCCAGGTCGAAGTGCGCCTGCAGGTTGAGCCAGAACTGGGCCGTGGTCCCGAAGAAGCGCGCGAGGCGCAGCGCGGTATCGGCACTGATGGCGCGCTTGCCGTGGACGATCTCGTTGATCCGGCGTGGCGGGACCGAGAGCGCGTGCGCGAGCCGGTACTGCGACAGACTCATGGGCACGAGGAACTCTTCGAGGAGGACCTCGCCGGGATGGATGGGGGGCAGCTTCTTGGCCATACGCACTCCTGGTGGTAGTCGACGATCTCGACGTCCAAGGCATCGGTGCCCGACCAGCGGACGCAGATGCGCCACTGATCGTTGACGCGAATGCTGTACTGGCCCTCGCGATCACGCCGCAACTTCTCGAGGCGATTGCCGGGCGGCAGGCGGAGCTCCTCAAGCCGGCTGGCCGCGTGGAGGACGCCAAGTTTCCGCAGCATCACGCGCCGCAAATCGGCGGGGAAGCGTCGGACGGGCTCGCGCGCCCAGAGGCGCTCCGTGTCGCGGTCGGCAAAGCCTCGAATCGAGTCGAATAATAACGCTCGGCGTTATTACTGACACGAGGCCCGCTCGTGGCCAGCTGACGACCGGAAACAAGCTGCGAAGCGGTGTCCGCGTCCAAACGGCACGTCTCGGACATGAGGCGGCATGTCCATTCTGGCAACCATGCCGCCGAAAGCTTTGTCAGCGTCATCCCGTTGTTGGGCGGCCCTGTGGCCAGACCCACATCCGTTAGCTCGTTCGCCCTTCTCCAACCGAGAACACCAGGCCGTCCGGATCGGTGTACTGCGCGACCCGGGCGCCGAACACGGTCTTGGGCTCCTGCACGCACGGCACGCCGTGAGCCACCATGCGCCCATGAAACTGGTCCAGGTCCGTTACCTGAAACCCCGGACGGCAAGATCCGGCACTTGGTTCGCTTGGCCCGCCGAATTGCCGCCCGACTCCGCCAGCATGGTGAAGCGCGAGAGTTGCTCCGTCAGTCCCGAACTCGGTCCAGTTCGCAGACTCGAACCGCAGGGGCAGCCCGAGCGTGTCACGGTAGAACGCGACGGCACGGCGCATGTCACTCACGAACACCATCGCGTAGTTGACTCGCATCTGCCTTCCCTCACTCATGGGTCCGCCAAACGCTCGCGCTCTGCATCGAACGCCCACACGGATGTCAGCGGGGCGTTCGCTCCGCCCTTGAGGCTATCGCGAACGCCCCGCGCTCGCCACACCGATGCTGGCAGCGTGTGCCGGCAGCATCGTAGGGTTCGGCCGCTCGCGGCAGCACCGGCGGCGCCTTCTCTACAGTGGCGACGTCCGACACCGCGCCGCCAAGAGGCCGGTGGCCGCGCGCAGGTCCACGTCCGCCAGCAACAGTCCGGCAAGCCCGTACGGTTGGGCGCACTGCAGCGACCCGTCCGGCCGGGCGACGGCCGACGTCGTACTGGAGCCGTCGCTCGCGTAGTTGACCGACGCGAAGTAGCACGTGTTCTCGGCGGCCCGACAGAGGATCGCCTTCTCATGAAACGAGTTCGCGGGATCGCCAAACGTCGTGGGGCGATACGCGCCTGGTTCGGCCCGACTCGCGTGGGGATGAAACACCACCTGCGCGCCCCGGCGCGCCGCCCACCGCACCGTCTCGGGATAGCGCCACCCCTCATGGCAGATCACGACGCCGAAGGTCAGGGGACCCGCCGTGAACACATGACGGTCCGCCCCGAACGCGGGATACTGTTGCTCCTCGTCCGGATCCAGCTGCCCCTTGTCCTGCCAGCCCGCAATCGTGCCATCTGCACGGATCACACACGCCGTGATCTGCAGCCCGCGCGCCGTGAGGCGTTCGGTGCCGAGAATCACGGTGACGTCGGCCGCCCTGGCCGTCGCGGCTACGGTGACCAACGCCTGCTCGAGAAACACCGGGTCGGGCGCGGCGAGTGTCGTGTCGGGCCACCGATATCCGGGGATGAAGCACTCCGGAAAGCAGACGACGCGAGCCTGCTGTCGACCGGCCTCGAGGATCGCCGCGGTTGCGAGCTGGACGGACTCGGTGGGGGTGGTCGGCGCGCGGAGGTTGGCGAGGGCGATCCGCACGGTGGTCATGGCATGGTCCAAGGAAAGTGGGGCCCAGCGTCGCGACGATCGTGGTTGTGCGGCCTGACGTCAAGTTGTGCTGTGGACGCTTCAATAATGCGACCGCGAAGCGGCCGCCATCAATAGCGCGGCCACCTGCACCACTTTCGTCATGCCGCACTGTACCATCGGGAGACCCTTCGGCGACGCTGCCCGTGCACCGCTCTTCTAGCGCTGCTTCACGCGCTCGCGGATATCGCGGTACGCGGCCTCAACTAGCGCTTCCAGTGCTGGCGTGTCAACGATCGTCATCGCGGTGAGCCTCACATGGCGCATGTACTTGCCAGCGCCCTCCAGGAGACCGGTACGGTCGCCAAGCACTGCCCCGTGGAAGAAGCCCACGTTCAGGTGCGTCCTGAAGATGTTGACATACGCAAACGGCGCCGCGTCGACGCAGACGACGGGGCAGCCATCATGCACGAGCTCGCGCACGTCCGGACCAAACCGACGCATCCGTGCATGCCAGTGCTGCGCGATCTCTTGCAGTACGCCCGAGTGTCGCGCGAACCACTCGGCCACGGCAGGGTCGCGCTCAAGCCCGGATGAGAACCGTAGTAGCGAAGTCAATCTGTCAGCTCCTCGCAGTTGGTGTGCGCACACCGCCCGCGCCAGCGGCATGTGCTGGTCATGCGGCGGCGCCAGGGAAGCGGCCGAGTCCTATGGCCTGACCGCGCGCTCAAAGCAGAGCGCATCAGGCAACAAACCGTCCCGATAGTGAGGAATCGGAACGAACCCGAGGCGCCGGTACAATGCCTGCGCCGCAGCCAGCTCGGGGGCCGTGTCGAGACGGATGGTATTGAACCCGAGCCTTTCCGCCTCTGCCACGAGGCCCCGAGTAATGGCCTCGCCGACTCCACGCCCTCGCGCGGCGGGCCTGACATAAACGCGCTTGATCTCCGCATGGCCCGACGTCTCCAAAGCGAGCAAAGCACCGCAGCCCCAGGCATCACCGTCTTCAGTAGCGACGAGGAGCGCTCCGCCCGGATGCAAGTAGGGTCGCGGCAGCGCCGCAATCTCGGCATTGGCCGTCGGCCACCGACCCACGGTATGGGGCAACGCCGCATACTCGCGCACCAAAGTCCGCGCGAGCTCGACCAGATCGGGATCTGACTGCTCCGAAACACGGAGGATCGGTATCGTGTGCCCCAAGGACGGTGTTCCAAAGACCGAGTTGCGGTGTTTCGCAAGAACCATGAAGTCGCATAACTTCAAGGTGTGCCGCGGTCGCCCATCTGCTGCACTAGACGGCCGTCGGCACCAACTGCCGTCATGCGGTGCCCGCGCTACCGCCCGCGCGGCACCGGAGCCGACGAGTGGCCGGCGACGATCCGCCATCCCGCAGGCTCATGCTGCAGGGTCATAGTGATCGCACCGGAGAATCCGAAGCTCACACCAGCCGAGTCCATGAACTGGGTGGCAAAATGGGCGGCGACTCCCGCGACGCCGGGGCCGAGCGGTTGGAGCACCACGTTCGTGTATGCGGTCTTGATGCGCGTACCGACTGGCAGGGCGGCGAGTGCCGAGCGGACCGCGGCCGCGTCGGCATAGCGGACCTCACCACTCTCGACAAAACGAAAGTCGGCCCGCCCGGAGTAGAGAGCCGCGAGTGAGTCCCACCGTGCGTTCTCGGACAAGCGAGTAAAGTCTGCGAGGAACACGCGCGCACTATCGGCGATCGCGGCGGCGTGCTCCGCGCTCAGTTCGGCGCGCGGCTGAGCGCATGCGACCGACCCGAGCAAGATCAGGAGTGCGGCGAGTCGAGCCTGCATCTGTCACTCCTGGTAGCGGTTCGAGGCCTGTGCATCCACATGACGAACAAGGTTGAGCGGCGGAGCCATGCCACAAATTGGTGCGGCCCGAAGGGTCGCGCCATCAGCCCTGGCGGCTCCGTCAGTTGCACCGGCCTTAGCCACTGCGAGCACGGAGCTTCCATCCTCCATCAAGCAGGGGGACGCTGGCGCACGCGGGTCCGCCGTCACGCGCCGTGCCTTGTATTGCGACCTCGAGGACGACGGGACCATCAGCCTTCAGCAGCTCTGACTTCTCGATGGCGCTGAGCGGAACCTTCGCGCGGCGGTCCCAGCTCGATCGAGTGTCACCGGCGCGCTGACCCGCGTTGACATACACGAAGCGTCCGGCAGGCGGCCCCTGCACGGCTTCGCCGCGCAGCTGCACAACGCCGCGCGCGTTGGGCCCGAACACGACCGGGACGTCGAATACCACGCGATGACCCGTAACCGATACCGGCGGAAGCAGCGCATCGCGCCCGAGTTGCACGGCCCATCGGGCATCCGCGGGTGGATCGACGAGCGTAATCCGCAACGTCACCGATACGTCTCCCTTCATGTCTACGAGTCCCCGGAGCGCTGTGGCAACTGGCTAACGAATCGCGCTTCTGCTGCGGCACCGCTCTGGCTTCTTGCACCGACGCGCGGAAACCGGGTGCGCCGTCGGCAGCAAGCGCTGGTCAGCCAGCCTACAGCTTGGAACTGCCGCCGCACGCCAAAAGCGCGGAGCCATGGACCTATCTCGGGCTCACCACCCGATCAAACCGCATGTTGCGACTCCGCTCGGTAGACAGCCCGAAACCGGAAATGGAGCCATCTGGTCGCCGAGTGAATCGTATTGAAATGTCCGATCTGAACTCGTCGGGTTCCGCCATCGCAAAAACCGGGGACCTGATGCCCGGCCCCCGCACAATCATGCCGCTATCCGATGCGCTGATCTCGATCGTGCTCTGAAGTTCCTCGCTGAAGTATCTCCCCACAAACTCCTGAAGGGCTACCACGCTGACTGGTGTCTCGTTTGGCTCCTTGACCCGCACCATGGTGAACTCGCCTTGCACGCCCTGCCACTGGAAGCTGCGAGCGGGTTCGCCCCCCGCCAGATCGAACCTGATGGATGCCTCGATGGGCGTCCCCAGCACCTCGAATCGGTACGAGCCGATGTGCCGGAGCTCGTAGCGCTGGCCCTCGACCGACAAGTGCAGCTTTCCCTGATCCACCGCTACTGTCATATCGGGCGCCTTGCCTCGAAATGTGCCGACAAGGAGCGGCAGTGCGTTCGGGGGCAGGCTGACCTTCGGGAGGGCAGAGAGCGGGGGGGGCGTTGAAACGCCCGCGGTTGCTGCGGCCGATGGAACAGGAAGGAAGATGTTCGCAACCCGCATTGCGTGCACGTCCGGATCGGCGTCGCTCCTGTTGCAGAGCACGGCAACCGACAGGCGCTGGTCGGGATACCGGGTCAGCTGCGACACATACCCACCCCAATGGCCGCTATGTCCAACGGCACGATGTCCCCGGTACGAGGTGATCGACAGGCCAAGGCCATAGTTGGTCGATTGCCCACTCGTCTGGCGGCCAGGCTGTTCGAGCGTGTCAATCATCGCCCTGCCGCCAAGCCGTGCGTCGTGGAAGTTCTTCTCCCACCGGAACAGCTCCTCGATGCTGGTCCATACGCCACCGTCGCCGATCTGCAGCCACCGGGGCATGTCAGCCCTGAAGCCGGAGTCGTTCAGCGGTGAATAGCCCGTCGCACGCGCCGGGACAACGGCATTGTAGCTCGTCAGGAAGTGGGTCTGGCGCATGCCGAGTGGAGCAAAGAGCCGCTCGCGCGCAACGACGTGCAGCGGTGCGCCCGTCACGCGCTGCACGACCAGTGACATCAGGAAATAGCCGGTGCTGCCGTACAGAAACTCGGTGCCAGGTGGGAAGTTGAGCGCCCTTTGTCGGACGATCACCGTGAGCGCGTCCTCGTCGGTGGTCACGTCATCTTCACGATGCCCGCTCAGCACGAGCAGGCGTACATAGTCCCGGAGGCCGCTCGTGTGGTGGAACAGATGGCGGAGCGTGATCGTGTGTCCGTAGTCGGGCAACTCGGAGATGTATTTCCGGATGTCATCGTCGAGGGAGAGTCTACCCTCCTGGGCCAGTAACGTGACCACGGCCGCGGTGAACTGTTTTGACACCGAAGCGATGTCGAGCATCGACTGTGGCGTCAGGGTGGACTTACCCCGGTTTAGTGGACACGTGACTCAGGCCGCAGCGGCCTGATCGTGCAGGAACCGTTCGTACTGCATCGGGGAGCGATAGCCCAGCGACGAATGCAGCCGCTCCAGATTGTACCAGCGATCAATGAACTCGA
>JANMLN010000010.1:0-7084 GCA_031372565.1 Gemmatimonadota bacterium
CGCCACGCCGATGGCCACGCGGTGCCTCGACTGCCACACGGACGTGCGCCGGACGCTCGCCGATACCACCACGCTGCACGGCGCGCTGGACAACGCGCGCTCGTGCATGAGTTGCCACACGGAGCATCGCGGCGCGGCCGGGATCATCACCCGCGTCACGGCAATGCGCACGCAGCATGTTCGCTTCGGCTTCGCGCTCGATGCGCATGCGCAGACGGCGGCCGGTCAGCCGTTCACCTGCGCCAATTGCCACCGGCAGGCGTCGTACAAGTTCGAGGCGAGCCAGTGCGCCACGTGTCACCAGGACTACCAGGCGTCGTTCATGACGAAGCACGTGGCCACGTGGGGTTCCAACTGCCAGTCGTGCCACGACGGGGTCGATCGTTTCTCGCGGGGGCGGTTCGCGCACGCCACCACGAAGTACCCGCTGGACGGCGCGCACGCGAAGGTGACCTGCCAGTCGTGCCACGTGAACGTCACGCGGTTGGCCGCCTTCTCGACCGCGCCGCGCACCTGCCTGGGCTGTCACGCCAAGGATGACAAGCACAAGGGCGGGTTCGGGGCGGATTGCGCGAGCTGCCACACGACGCTCACCTGGACCGGCGCGACCTTCGATCACGCGGTCTTTCCGCTGGATCATGGGGCGCGCGGGGCCAGCAGCTGCGCGACCTGCCACCAGAACGCCGGCAACTACAAGTCGTACACCTGTTACGGGTGCCATGCGCATACGCCAGAGCGGGTCGCGGCGCAGCATCGGGGTGAGGTGCGCGGCCAGGATCTCGCCAACTGCATCAGGTGTCACGCGGGTGGGCGAGGCGGCGAAGGGGACGAAGGGGACGAAGGCGAGCGTGAGGGGCGGGGCGGCCGGGCGGCGGGGCCCGCGGGGATGTCGTCCGCGCTCCGCGCGACGATCGCGGCGAGACTGGGCGTGCGCCGCGGGGCGGGGATGCCGGGGACCTGACGCCGGCCGATGCCTCGATCGCGTCCGGGCATGCGCGCAGGATGCGCACCCATCGTGTGCGCGATGTGCGCTCGGCGCGCGACCGCAGAGCAACTTGTTCGCACAACGCGGGCACGTGTGCGTGGAAGTACGAGAATTCCAACGACTTACCACGGCCTCATGAGCGTGCGGTCCGAGGTTCAACTCCTCGATGGCCCACTCGAAATGCGAGATGCACGGCAGACCCCGTACCGAGTGACGACTCGGGACGGGGTCCTGTGTTGAGGGCCGGACTCGAGTTCGTCGAATAGGCCCCACACGCGACGAGAGGGATGGCATCTCGGTCGCCGCGTCGAGGTCGTAAACATGTGGCGTGCCCTCGACACCCGTCGCAGCGTCGCCACATGGACCGGGCGTCCTGCCATTCCGAAAAACGAGATCCACAAGCCTTTGTCGGTGAATGGGTTGCGAGGTCGAGGCTGGAGCGACTCACAAGCGGAATGACTCTTGCGTTAAGAAGTTGCCAACACCGACACGGCCCCAATTCGAGTCGTACGTGTCCCTCTCTCCCGGAGCTTCATGGAGCGTTTCTCTCGTTGGACCCGCCGTCTCGCCGTCGCGCTCGCCGCGACGACGATGCTCGGCACCGTTGCGCAGGCCCAGATCCTCGACTTCGAGTCGGGGGGGTCCTGCTACGCCCAGACCTGCCAGTACGGTGGCTTCGACTTCTTCTTCGAGTCGTCGGGCTGGGCCATCAGCAACGACGGCAACGGCTACTTCAACCGAAGCGGTCTCGGTTCGAACGGCCTCGCTGCCGCGCACGGAGCACGCTACGGCTACACCCGCATCACCATGACCAAGACGGGCGGCGGTGCCTTTGACTTCTCGTCCTTCCTGGCCGCGGTCGATAACCCGTCTGCTGGCAGCCCTGGCACGCTGGTCCTCGGCGGCACGTATTTCCTCGGTGGCACGGTCAGCAGCAGCGTCACCATCGGCTCGTCCTTCGCCAGCTACTCGGTGACGGGCTTCAACGGGCTGTCGTCGCTTTCGTTCACCAACTCCAACGGAGATGCCGGCCTCGGCATCGACAACCTCGACCTGGGGCCGTCGAGCGCTGTCCCCGAGCCGTCGAGCGTTCTCCTCCTGGCATCGGGCCTGCTGGGTGTGGGTGCCGTGGCGCGTCGCAAGAAGGCGTAGCGCACGGGCGGGGCGCGCTCAGTCGGCGCGCCTCACGCAGTCTCAAGTCCCCCGGCGCCGTGCGCCGGGGGACTTGTCGTTTGCACACACCGGACCCGGCGCGATCGGGCGCCCGTCGCGAGTCCGTGACCGCGATGTCGATTCCCACCCCGCCCGAACGTCACCAACTTGCAGCATCCCGCAACCCGGCATCCACGGAGGACATCGCATGACCACGCTCGAAATCGCCAACGACCTCGTCGCGCTCTGCCGCGAAGGCAAGAACGTCGAGGCCATGAAGAAGCACTACGCCGCCGACATCGTCAGCATCGAAGTCAACGAGCCGATGCGCGAGGTGCGCACGCTGGACGGCGTGCTCGCCAAGGGACAGTGGTGGGTGGACAACCACGAAGTCCACGACCAGAAGCTCGAGGGGCCGTGGCCCAACGGGGATCAGTTCACCGTGCGGCACACCTACACGATCACGCCCAAGGCGACGGGCAAGAAGATGGTGATGGACGAGATTGCCCTCTACACGGTCAAGGGCGGCAAGATCGTCGAGGAGAAGTTCTTCTACGGCGCCTGATGCACCGCGGGCCGGTGGTGAGATGCACCACCGGCCCGCTGTTGCCGTTCGTGTCCCGAGCGCTGCGCTCAGCCGTCGGCGTTGATCCTGGCGACGATCTCGCGAATCACGCGAGCCGCATCGTCGTTGCTCGGCTGGCACGTTCCCGCCGCCTGATGGCCACCGCCGCCGTAGCTGAGGCACAGTGCACCCACGTCGGTCTTGCTCGATCGATCGAAGATCGACTTCCCGATCGCGACCACCGTGTTCTGCTTCTTGAGCCCCCACATGAGGGTGGCCGAGATGTTGCACTGCGGAAAGAGCGCGTACAGCACGAACCGGTTGCCCGCAAAAATCTCCGCCTCCTCGCGGAGGTCGTAGAGGGCCAGGTTGCCGTGGACGGTGGTACAACGCTCCACCTGCGCCCGGAACTTGGCCTCGTGCTCGCGGTACACGCGCACGCGCTCGGCCACGTGCGGCCGGGCCAGCACGCTCTCCGCCGTGCCTGACTTGCAGTACTCGATCAGCTCCATCATGAGCTGGTAGTTCGAGATCGTGAACTCATGGAACCGTCCGAGCCCGGTCCGCGAATCCATGAGGAAGCTCAACAGGACCCATCCCTGCGGGTCGAGCACCTCGTCGCGCGTGAACTGCGCGGAGTCGGCCTTGTCGACCGCGTCCATGAGATCGGGCGCCACGCTCGGGAACGCGGTCGCGCCACCGAAGTGGTTGAACACCACGCGCGCCGCCGAGGGCGCACCCGGGTCGAGCACGAGGTTGTTGCGCTTGGCCCCTTCGAGCCGCACCACTTCGCTCGCATGGTGATCGAAGCAGAGGTGGCACTCCGCGGAGTACGGCACGTTGGTCGTGATGTCGCGTGCGGTGATGGCCACCTTGCCGTCCTGCACGTCCTTGGGGTGCACGAAGAGGACGTCGTCGATGAGGCCGCGCGCCTTGAGCAGGAGCGCGCAGACGAGGCCATCGAAGTCGCTGCGTGTGACGAGGCGGTAGGTGTCAGCCATGATGGAAGCCGGATGCGGAAGGGACGGTCGAGCGAATGATGCTCAGCAAAGATGCAGCGTGCGACGTTGCATGGCGACGGGTCAGCCGTGCGCCGCGGACGCGGGGAGGAGCCCCGCCGTGGCGAGCACGCGATCGACGGCGGCCACGACCGTCGCGGTGGGCAGATCGGCCAAGGTCCAGCCGTTGGTCACCACATCTTCGCCGGGGTTCCGGTAGAGGTGCCAGCGGATGGCCATGTCGGCGGTGAACAGCGAGACGGTCGGCACGCGGAACGCGCTGGCGGCGTGCACGATGCTCGTGTCGGGGGTGAGCACGAACTCGGCCGTGGCCACCATCGCAAATCCCTCGCGCAGCGTGGAGGGAAAGGCGACCGCGCCGGACGCCTCCGCGATGGAGCGGGCGATCTCGGCCTCGGCCGGCGCGTACATCACGAGGACGCGCGCATCCGGCACCTGCGCGCGCATGTGCCGGATGGTCTCCGCGTAGCGCGCGCTCGGCCAGGCACGGAATGGCTTGCCCGCGCTGACGTTGACGAGGATCCGACGGCCAGCGCCCCACGTGATGAGGGCGGCGGCGCGTTCGGCGTCGGTGAGGCTGATGCGCAGGGTGGTGGCGTCGGCCGGCGCAATGCCGAACGGTTCCGCGAGCTGCGCCAGATAGTCGACGAGATGACCCTCCGTACCGCTCCGCGCCGTGGCCGGGAGGGCATAGACGTCGGGCAGGCGCTCCTTGGGAACGCCCACGCGCCAACGCGCCCCGGTGGCGAGCATGAGCAGGAGCGTGGTGAACGACTGCGAGGTCACCATCGGGTCGATCACCGCATCGTAGCGTTCGCGGCGCAACCGCCAGAAGAGCGTCCACCAGCTGGCGAGCGAGCGCCGGTCGAAGCGCACGACCGCGCGCACCGCGGGTTCGTGCGCGAGCACGATGGCGTTGATGGGCGACGCGAGCACGTCGAGCGCGAGGCCTGGGTGGGCACGGTGAATCGCGGTGAGCAGCCCGGTGCTCACGATCATGTCGCCAATCCGGTCATGCCGCAGAAAGAGCACGCGCCAGGCGCGGGCATCCCAGTCGGGGGGCGACTGGCGCGGCTGCGCGGTGATCCGGGCGAGGAGCGCCGTCGTCCGATGGCGGACGAACTTTTCGATGACGCGGCCAGCGCGCTTGAGCGGCGAATAGCGATGAGCGGGCGCGTTCATGCGTGACGGCAGCGGTGCGCGGTGCGGTGAGCCGAGTCGGTTCGGCGCGCCGCGCGTACGGCACGCCACGGGGGCGCGGGGAGGTTACCGTGCCGGGATGGTGCGGGCAACGCCTGTTGGTGCCGGCGTTGCCCGTACTCGATGATCAGGTGGGTGGATGCTGATGCGGGTCCTTCGTGGCCGGTACCCGGTGGTCCTGGCGCTGGAAGGCGAGGAACTCACGGATCGCCCGCCGCGCCGCGGCATCCGACGTGGTGATGCGCACCTCACCGCCACCCGGGCGGTTGCGCATGGTGTAGCGAATGCGCGCGCGTTTGGCCGTCATCACGGCCGTGCCCGGCACGGTCTGCGCGTGGGTCGCGAACGGGGCGGAGAAATCCCCCTTCCCGAACGCGGCCGCCACGCTCGCCAAGTGGGCGCGAATGGCCGAGACGCCTGCGGTGTCGGCGGGATCGCGCGTCAGCACGATGCGCCCGCCGTCCGTGAGCTCCTCGAATTGGTGCTGCGACGAGTATTGGTCAACGCCCATCACGGCGGCGCCACGTGCCTGCAGGGCGGTGAAGGCGGAGTCGGTGGTGCGCGCTGGCGCCTTGGCGGGTGCCATCATCGCCATGTGCGCGGCGTGGTCCATGGCGCCTTCGGCGGGAGCCGGCTTCTTGACGGTGTCGGCCGGCATCGGCATCACGTGCCCCGCGCGCGCGTCAGCGGCGGCCGGCTTGGTGCCCGTGTCGGCCGCAGGCGGCATGACATGGCCGGTGTGTTCCCCGATCATGTTGCCCTCCTTGTCGTGCTGCATGACGAAGCCGCGCGGCACGGAGGGGGTCGGCAACGCGCGGAGCGTGCCGTTGGCCGGCCCGCCCATGTTCTCGAGCCCCATGTGCATCGACATCCGCTTCCACCCCTCGACCGACATCACCTCGGTGGTGTCGTCGCGATAGGCCGCGGCCGCGACCATGATCGTCTCGCGCTTCTTGTCGCGCGGGACCGACGGATTGGCCAGCACGTCGCTCACGACGTCGTGCAGCGAGTGCAGGTTGTCGAAGATGATCCCGAGTTCCGGGTAGCGTGCGGCGAACGTGGGCGCGATGGCCGGGGTCATCGGCATCACGTACGGAAGCGAACGCGGCGGATCGAGCATCATCAGGCGGAAGCGTGCGAGCGCCTCGGCCACGCCAGCCTGTCGCGCGTCGATCGACGTACCGGTCATCAGGGGCTCGTAGAGTCCCATCTGCAACCAGTGATATCCCCAGATGAGGCCGTTGAACTTGGGATAGCCTTGCCGGAACGCCAGGGAATACGGCATCTCCTGCATCAGCTTCATGCTCTTGGGCTTCGCGCTGAAGGCCAATTCGGGGCGCGTGCGGTAGTAGCGCACGAGCCGCGCAATCTCGGCGTCCTTGGCCGGCCAGTCGAGCGTCGGGTCGGCGAGCACGTCGTACGTCTGCCGATGCAACAGGTGCGCCCAGCCGAACATCGCCATGATCTCGGGCGCCAGTCGCGCGAAGTGCGGTGCAATGGCGCGTTCGGCCAGCGGGAGCCGCGGCGGCGAGACCAGCAGCTCATGCGTGAGGAAGTCGTACGCCTCCTGCTCGAGTGCGGCCGGACCGGCGTCGGCGCGCCGCCAGAGTGTCTCGCTCAGGATGGCGTGGCCGTAGTCGAAGGCGTTGAACAGCCGATCGGCGGCGGGAAAGTCATCGCGGAAGCGCCAGTTGTGCGGCGCCGGGAGGTAGAACTGCTCGTACGTGGTGAGCCACTGCGCGGGGAGTGTGGCGGGGGCTGCAGCGAGCGTCAGGGCAATGACAGCGAGGCGTAGCGGTCGCATGTCAGCGTCCTCCCGGGACGAGGCCGAAGCGCCATCCGAAGGCGTACGCGCCGCCGAGGGTGGCGTACCACGCGTCATCGCTCGCGCCGCCGCGGCGACCGGCGCCCACGTCGAGGAGCCAACGCGGACCCACCTGCACGCGCGTGCCGACACCCACGCTCCATTCGCGTTGGCCCGGCTGCGCCAGTGGCTCTCGGAGTGTGGCTTCGACCCCCACCAGCGTTGAGCTCAGCGGGAAGGTGCGGTCCAGGGCGAGGCCGGTGATCCAGCGCGCCAGGTCGCGTGCGCCGGGGCCCGCCGTTCCCACCGATGAGCTGGCCGAGCTGCCGGTCGTGTAGATGGCGTTGGCGTGCAGGCGC
>JANMLN010000024.1:0-4981 GCA_031372565.1 Gemmatimonadota bacterium
GCTCAGGATGACGGGGGGCGAGGTGGATGTCGCGGCGCGTGCGACCCTCGTGCAGCTCGACGCTCCAGCCGGCCGCCGTGCGCTCATGTTCGTGATAGCTGGAACCGCCAAGTTGCACCACCAGTCGGCCCGCCTCCTGCACCACGTCGCGGACCACGTAGCCCGTCCAATCCCACACCGCGGTCACCACGCCCTCGCGGCCGTGGGCGCGCACCACATGAAAGCGTCGCATGGCGTCGCCCGGAGCGCCCGGGGCGTCGGCGCGCCAGACCGATGCTCCCTCGGGCAGCTGCCACCTGACCGTGGCGCGGGCCGTGCCGCGTACGGCGTGAAAGACCGGCGGAGCACCGATGGGCCACGCCGCCGCCTCGACGTGCTGCAGAAAGCTGTAGCCGACATCGGCATCTGCCGGCAGCGCCAGCTCCGTCTCCTGCCATGGCAATGCCGGACCGAAGGTGCCATCGGTGTGAAACGGCAGGTCGACGGCCACGGGATGCGTCGCATGCCAACGCACCTCATCGATCAGGTACCCTGCCATCACGACGATGGTGCGCGTCAGGCGCGTGCCCGGGGCCAGGTCATCCGCCGTCGCCGAGACCCACCCGTGGTCGACGTGCTCATCCCACGCCACGAGGGCGCCGCTCACCGGCTGCTGGGTCCGGCCGTCGATGAGCGGTGCGTTGTGCGCGAGCGAGGAGCGATACCAGAAGAGGTCGCGCGTCGTGTACGACCCCGTGCCCATGTCGTCGAGCCAGCGCGTGGCGCCGTGAGCGAGCAGCAGGTTCAGACGATCCGGATGTCCGTGACCGCCACCGCTGTGTCCGTAGTCGAGCGCCACGTACACGCTGCCCTGATCGCGCCGGATCACGGCGAGCCCCTGCGCCGGCAGCAGCACCGACGCCAGGTCCGCCGACGCGTCGAGTGCACGAGCCGGCGCCGCGCACGCCAGCGCCTTCCAGCCGAGGTCGGCGCGCGTGAGCCGCGTGGGTGGTTCGTTGCGCTCGGCCTCCCCGGTGGAGCGCGCACGCCCCGTGTCACCGGATGGCACGTCAGGCGCATACAAACGAGTGAGCGCGGCGGACGCCTCCGCGTCGTCCGGCTGGCGCGCGAGTGCGAGCTCGAGCATTTCGGCGTAGCGCCACTGCCTAAGCGAGACGCGATGCGGCGCGTCCCGGCGCGAGGGAACGGTCAGGTCGGGCATCATCGTGCGCACGAGCGCAGTCGCCCCACGGTCGAAGCGCGCCACCAGCGCCGGGTCCAGCGCGATACCCGCCGTTTCGGCCACGCGGACGCCGTGCCAGAGCCCGCGCCAGGCAAACTGGTGGTAATTCTCTCCTTCGTACCACGTGCCGTCCTGCAGCAGCCCACGTGCGAGCAGCCCTTCGATGCCGTCGGGTCCGCGCAACGCCGACTCGGCCGATGCGCGGTCGCCGAGCAGGAGCGACGCGACGGCGATCGCACTCGCGTTCCATGCCTGGCGGTTGGAGTCGCCTTCCGGATAGCTCGCCACGAGCGCACGGCTTGGCGCGAGTAGCTCCTCGCGCACGATGGCTCGGAGCGCGGGCTCGGCGCCGTCTGCCGACTCGAGCAATTCGAGGGCGATCCCCAGCTGCAAGAGCCAGAGACTCTCGAGATACGTCGAAAAGAATGGTCGTGAGGGTCCGAGCACATTGTCGCGATTCGGCCAGTGCGCGTACTGCTGCGCGACACCGCGCAGCACGTGCGTCGCGAACCCCTGGTGGGCGGGATCGCCGCGCAACGCGAAGAGCAACGCGGCCTGCGTGGCGCGCTCGGCGAGCCACAGGTGATAGCCGTACACCCAGTACCCGTCGTGATCATCGCCCGTCCACCAGCGGGCGCACCGTGGGCACCGATGCCGATGGGGCGACGCCGGGTCGAAGGTCAGCACGGTCTGGTCCGACGGGCAGCGCCCTCCCTGCCGTGAAAGGCGCGCCTTGCGTGGATCGACCGGCGGCGGCGAGGCCATCCACGGCGCGAGCTCCGCCGCGAGCGCGTCCGCCAAGGGCGCGAGGGGACCGGCCGCGACGGCGCGTCGCGCCTCGAGCGCTGCCCGGTCCGCGAAGACGATCACGGCGCGCTCCGTCGCTGCCATTGCGCGATCGTCGGCAGTTCGCCACGCAGATCCATCTGGACACCATCGAGCCGTCGCGTGAGCCCCTGCACGCCACGCGCGTGCGCGAGCCACGCCACGGGATGATCCTTCGCCAGTTCGTCGAGGACCACACGCCATCCTGTGCGGAGGGCTGCCGTACTCGGCGCGGCGCGCAGGCCTGCGAAGCCCTGATCCAGCGCCGCATTGTGAAAGCCGGCATAGTCGAGCGGCCCGCCAGCCTCGCGGCCGTCGAACATCGCGACGAGGTGACTCAAACCGACGTCGCCGGGAATGCCGGCGAGGAGCAGATCAAAGCGCTTGTCGGTGCGACGCGCTTCCGACAGAAAGGCGCCCAGCTCCATCGCACGCAGATCGACCGTCACGCCGCGCGCCGCGAGATCTGCCTGCACCAACTGCTCGATGAGGTTGTCGCCCGAACCGACGAAGCGGAGGGTGAGCGCCAACGGCCCCCCCCCACGCGCGCGCCGCCCGTCGGCCCGACGACGCCAACCGGCCGCCTCGAGCAGCGAATCGGCGCGTGCCGCACGGGACGGCCCATCGCGCCGCTGCTCCGCTCGCGCCTCATCCGGCGAACCGGCGTACGGGTGCCCGGCCGGCAGCGGCCCCTCCGCGACCGCGCCCTGCCCCGCCATCGCCAGGTCGACGATGCGCGCACGATCGATGGCGAGCGACAGCGCCTCGCGCACGCGCGCATCATCGAGCGAGGGGCGCTGCGTGTTGAACACGAGCGTGTGCGTGAAGAGCACCGGATACGACAACACGCGCAGCGTTGCGTCCTGTGCGGCCTGCCGCGCCATGGTCGGCGCGATGCCCGCGACATCGAGGTCGCCGCTCACCAACCCGGCCAACTTGGTCGTGGGTTCGTCGATGACGACGACGGCGAACCCACTCGCGTGCGCAGGTCCGCCGAGCGCGGTCGGGAAGGTGCTGTCGCGGGCGAAGCGCCACTCGACGCCGGGCGAACGGCGCGTGAAGCGAAAGGGGCCGCATCCGACGGGCGCCCGCGCGAACGCGGCCCGGCGGAGCGCCGGCCGCGGAACGGTGTCGAGGAGATGGGCCGGTGCGATGGGCAGCTCGCTAAGGATGAACGGCAGCTCCGCCTGCGGCGACCGGAAGTGCAAGATGAGCGTCGTGTCGTTGGGAGCCCAACTGCTGTCGAGCGTCGCGAGGGCGGCTGCGCGCGGAAACGCCGTGGCGGGATCGCGCGCGGCCTCCAGCGTGAAGGCGGCGTCGCGTGCCGTGACCTGGGCGCCATCGTGCCAACGCAGGGCGCCGAAGGTGCGCAGGGTGAGTCGCTGCCGGTCCGCGCTCCACGTCCATCCCTGCGCAAAGTAGGGGGCGACCGCGAGCGTCGAGTCGAGACGAGTGAGCGTGACGAAGAGTGCGAAGCGCTGCAGCTGCCGCGACAGCGGGTGCACGGTGGCGAGCGGGTTCATCCCCTCGAGGTCCGAGCCCGAGGCGATCACGATCGTGTCGGCCCGCGTGGCTGGCGCACAGGCGAGCAGCCCACTGATCGGGACGGCCAGCGCCGCCGCGGCAATTGACCGCCGCCATCCCCAGCGCGACATCTAAGGGGTGCCACGCCTTCTTCGGCGCCTCGCTGGGGCGCTCGTCCTCGTCTGGCTCGTCTTCACCCTCACCTTCGTGCTGTTGCACGCGGCGCCGGGCGACGCCGCCGACCTGCTCGTTCCCGCCGGCGCGACGCCGGCCGACGCGGCGCGGTTGCGTGCATCCCTGGGCCTCGACCAACCGCTCATCGTGCAATATGCGCAGTGGGTGGTGCGGGCGGCGAGCGGCAATCTGGGCGAGAGCGCCGCGCTGGCGCGCCCCGTGGGCGCGGTGCTCGCCGATGTGCTCCCCGCGTCGCTGGCGCTGGGTCTCGCCTCGTTGCTCCTCACGTACGTGGCCGGCGTGATCATCGGCTTCGCCCAAGCGGCCTGGCGCGGCCGAGCGGATACGATCACCACGCTCGTGACCACGGCGGTGTATGCGACGCCGACCTTCTGGCTCGCGCTCGCATCGATTGCGGTGTGTACGCTGGGCGCGAGCGCCATCGGACTTCCGCCCGCTTGGCGGCTGCCCGCCTTCGGCCTTCGAAGCCCCGGCGTGGACCTGGACGGCTGGTCGGCGGCACTCGACCTCGCGCGACACGCCGCGCTTCCGGTGGCGGTGCTGGCCGCCGTCGGTGCCACGGGGGTGGCCCGCTATGCGCGCGCATCGGCCATTGTGCTGCTCGCCGAACCGTGGATCCGCACCGCACGCGCCAAGGGAGCGTCGGCGCGGCGCATCCGCTGGCGCCATCTCCTGGCCAACGCGCTCCCGCCGCTCGTGACGCTCTTCGCGCTCGCGCTGCCGGGGGTGGTGGCGGGTTCGGTGTTCGTCGAGTCGGTCTTCGGATGGCCCGGCATGGGCCGCACCCTTGTGCAGGCGATCAGCGCGCGCGACATACCGGTCGTCCTCGGCGTGACGCTCGCGTATGCGAAACTCGTCATCCTGGCGAACCTCGCGGCCGACAGTGCGCTGGCGGCGCTGGATCCGCGCCGCACATGACGCGGACGGAGCGCACGGCGTCCGCGCTGCTCGTGGTGATCGCGGTTGCCGCGATCATGGGACCGCTCATCGCCACCGCCGACCCGCTGGCGATGGGTCCTGCGATCGGCATGCGGCTGTTGCCTCCCCTGGCCACGGACGCGAACGGCACGATGCACCTGCTGGGGACGGACCGCTTCGGACGCGACCTGCTGATGCGCATGCTCGTGGCCGCCCGGTTGTCGCTGGCGGTGGGGTTGGTGGGCGCGGTCGGTGCGGCGGTGGTGGGCGCCGGGGTCGGTGCCTTGGCCGGGTGGC
>JANMLN010000030.1:0-6612 GCA_031372565.1 Gemmatimonadota bacterium
GCCACCCGCTTCTGGGCGGCCCTGCTGCAGCAGATCTTCGAAGTCGACCCGCTCGCGTGTCCGACGTGTCAGGGCGCGATGCGGATCGTCGCCTGCATCACGCAGTCGTCGGTGATCGACCGGATCCTCACCCACCTCCGCGCCCGCTCTGCGCCGCCCGCCTGTCCGCCGACGCCCCGACTCCCCCCTGAGGACGCGCCCCCCGACGCCCCGCCACCACGCGGGGACCTTCGGCGTGGGTGGCCGTCCCACCGGCGCGACTGATTGGTCCCCGCCGGCATCGCTCCCCCTACGGTGACCGCCGTTCCCCCGGCCCGCGAGGCGCACGAACGAGTCGGCTCGCACGTCGCGCGGTGGATCAAGTTCATCCACGTCGAGGGCACGCCGGGGACCCACGTGGACTATCGCTCCAAGTGGGCGACGCTGACGTGCGGGTGGAAGGACGACTGACGCCGTCGCGGCGCATCCGATAGAGCATGGAAGTCCGCTCGCCGCATGATCGGACGCGGGGCTATCTCACAAGCCATCCGCTTTCGCGTTTTCTCGACGATATACATTGACTTTCGCCAATAAATGCCATACGATCTTCAGGGTGGGCCTTGTTGACACTAGCGGTGGAGCGCGCGACGAAGCCAATCCACTTGTAGAGGCCGGAGCCGGCCCGCGTTCGCGGGCTCGAAAAGCAAGGAGGCTGACGTGACCCTCCCCCCTCCCGGCGTCGCACGCGGGACACTGATCGCACTGATAGCTGCGGCACTGGCCTGCTCCTCTTCCGATCTGCCGACGAGTACCAAGCCCCTTGAGCCGCCGGCGCTGCGGCGGTCGACTCAGGCACTTCAGCGCCTAACCTGCCTGCTCGGCGAACTTGGGGACGACGGTGCACTGACGTATGCCGTACTGCAGGATTCCACTCTTAGGCGATTGCGCGTGCGCGTCGCACATCCTTCAGGGGCGACGAAAGAACAGGCCGCCTTCGTCGTGAGCGAGGGACGCGGACGGCGGGGTGACCGAATCGCGATTTGCAATTCGCTCAGCGCGGAACCCGGAGCCTCGCTTCAGAAGACCGCCGAACGTTTGCTCGAATCTGACGACGCCGGCAGAGAGCTTCTCGCAGGAGGCAAGCGCGCCCCACGCCGGACGGGCTTAGCGCGCGATGAAGACTTGCGGCGTTTTGCTCGCCCGAAGCGGCAGGCACGTGACTCCGTTCCGCTGTCGGCGTCTGCTACGCGGGCGATGAACGTGAGCCTTCCCGGCATGCAGATCTGGGGAACGATGGACACGTGGTGGGGAGCGGTCAACCTCTACGCGAATTGGAACGTCGACATGACGTGGCTCAATCGCCCGTCGTCGTTGGATCCGATCAACTGGCAGGCGTGCGCGGATTCACAGCAAGCAGTACAGGACTACTGGGCATGGGCGGGGCCGGCCGACGTGGAGCTGGCCGCCGTGGCGGAGAGCCTAATCGCACACGCGACGGGAGCGGTCTGCCCGCAGGACTTTATGGCGGGCGACTTCCTCTGCCTGGAGTTTCCGATCGTGAACTCCAACCCATTGTTCTTCGTCCAAGGCGATGACCGCAGCCTCCCTCTTCTATCAGACGCAGCGCTCACTATGTCTCGGGCGACGATTGGACTGCGTCCGAGCGACCTCGCGCTTCGCGTTCATCAGGAACCCACGTGCATTTTCGTGTTTCGCGTGATGAATGGCTGCAACCTCCCTTCTCTCGATCCCTTTCCACCCATCGTCTCCGCCTCTCGCGTGGGAGGTTCTTCGGATACCGTCAAGGTGTCGTTCAACTTTGTCTCTGGGGCCTGCCTACTGAATCGGCAGGACTGCCCAGCCATCAAGGGCGAGGTTCAGTTCGCGCGTAGCGTTACTCCGGGCCACTGGTACATGCTGGGTGGACGCTCGTACATGACCAAGTACCCATCAGCGCTATTCCAGTACCGCGCTCACGGCGCTTGGCATCGACTGTGGGAGCAGATCGAAGAGAATTTTCTGGACCTGCGGAAGCCAGCGCGACGCCTTGTGCCGGCGCCGCCGATTCCCAATCGCCCCTGCAGCCCGCAGTGACGCGGGAGACGCCAGTGCCGATGCCTGCCGGGGACGGGAGCAGGACGCGCCCGACGGCTGCTCGCGCGCGCGCGCGCCTGCTCGCGTCGCTCCTGCTCGGTCCCGCTTGCTTTTACGTGGGAGTCTTCCTGATTCCCTTTGTACCGCGCGGTTCAGTGTCGGGATGGTCGACGCCGGGATCACTGCTCGAGTACGGACTTCCCGGACTTAAGCAAATGAACTTCACGGTACTCTGGCACCTCCCGATGATCGTACCCACCGTCATTGCGCAACTGGTGGTAGTCATCGCATCGCCTCGCAATCGCCCCGGCTGGTCTCTTGGCCTGAACCTGGCCGCCGGGGTTGTCGTGTTTTCCACACTGCTCAACGTCTTCTACGTCCCGTTCGTGTGGACTCCACCTCCATTCGTCCTCGCGATCCTCCTGTATGGCTGGCTTCTGTCACGGTTCATGTATCCGGCGGTGCCTGCCGCGGGGTGATGCCTGTCGCCGAGGCGAAGACGCCCTCCTGCTCGCGTCCGCTCCGGATCGGGAGCGGCGGATCGCCTGCTGCGTGACCAACCCGAACCAGCGCTCGACTTGATTGAGCCAAGAGGCATAGGTCGGGGTGAAGTGGGCGAGGAAACGGGGATGGCACGCGAGCAACGCCCGGATCTTCGCGTGCTTGTGGGTCGCGTAAGTGTCCAGAATCGGGTGCACGTCGAGACGGGCGGGCAGCGTCCGATCGAGCTGTTGCAGGAACGGCAGGTACTCCTGATGCCGATGCCGCGGCTTGCCGTCGGCAATGAAATCGCCGGTCTGGATGTCGAGCGCCGCGAATAGGGTCGTGGTGCCATGGCGGACGTAGTCGTGCGTGACGCCCTCGACGTAGCCAAGCCCCATGGGCAGGACGGCGGCCGAGCGCTCGAGCGCCTGCATATGGATCTTCTCGTCCACGGCCAACGCGACGGCGTGGTCCGGCGGATTGACATGCAGCCCGACCACATCGCGCACCTTCTCCACCAAGAACGGACCGGTCGAGAGCTTAAAGCTCTTGGTCCGATGCGGCTGCACGCCGAAGAGCGCGAAGTAGCGCTGCACGGTGCGCTTGCTGATGCCCGTGTTCGTCGCGACCGATCGGACGCTCCAATGGGTCGCGTCGGCGGGGCGGGCCTGGAGGACGGTCCGGAGCAGGCACGCGACCTCGTCCTCGTCCTGCGTTTGTGGCCGGCCCGAGCGGGGCGCGTCGTAGAGCACCGCCAGCGGGTCCGTGTGGAACCGGCGCCGCCAGTGCCCGACCATGACGTGGCTCAAGCCGATGCGTCGGCCAAGCTCGGTATTCGGCAGGCCGTTGGCCGAAAGCAGCACGGCGTGCGCGCGCTCGACCAGGTCGTGGGGCAACGACCGCGACTGCGCCATGGTCGTCAGCTCCAAGCGCTCGGTCGGCGACAGCGCGAGCTCGAAGGTGCGGGGGCGATCGATCGGCGTGGCGGCTCCGGGAGAATGTATCCCAAAGACGGTGCAAGATTAGCCAGTGAGTAACGGGACACTACACTAAGGCAATTGCCCGATGCAAACGGCCGCCAACGGCGTGATAGTCGTACGCGGGGAGCAGTGGTACCATTCGATCACGCTGTACGGCCACCCTCCGCGACGATGCGGACCGCGACTTCTCCGCGCCGGCCGAGTACCGAGGAACGACACGGGAGTCGCGATGCGCGCCTTCGTCCTCGTGGTCTTGGCCCTTGGGGGCCTTGCCCCGCTCGCGCTTGCTCGGCGCGATGCAATTCCGACCGCTCGCATCGCGAGCCTGTCCACAGCAGCCGAGCCATCATCGGCACCACGCCCTCGACCGGCCGAGCTGCTGGTCTGTTCCACCAGCCAGGTCGCCATCAACCCGTGCACGACTGCCTTCAACACGCCCACGCGCCGCACACGCACGACCACGTTCACGGTCCAGAACAAGAACACGATCGAGAACATGAACTACATCATCACCTGCGCCGTGACCGGCCGGGTGAAGTCGTGCGCTGCGCCGGGGACGTTGTACGTCCCCAAGAACTCCTCCAAGACCGTCATCCTCACGTGGGTCACCGATACCCTTCCGGGAAGCGGCACCGCCACTCTCACGGCCGACGATGACCTGACGCCCGTCACAGGCACGGTAAACGTTTCAGTCACGCTGCCCGTGCCCACGGGGCTGTATGTCGCCGTCGCAGCGCCACACCTCCAGACGCAACGCGTTGACTCGGGCGCGGGGGGCACGGCGCGGTTTGTGCTGCGCAACGGCGGCGAGGACAGCACCGGCTGGTCGTACGCGGTCTCGTGCACCGGCAGCGCCATCGTGGGCGGCAGCTGCGCGCCCACCTCGGGAACCGTGGGGCTTGCGGCGAATGCGAGCAGCACGATCAACGTCGCCTACACCAGCGCGGGCGGCAACGCGGCCACAGGCGCGATCCAGCTCTGGATGCGGCGCACGGCGGACACGACGATTCGTGACTCCGCCTTGGTCGAGGTGGCCATCGCCCGTCGCGACTCGCTGCTGATCGTCAGCGATGTCAATCCCGGCGAGTCCATCGAGCCCGACCAATGCGTCACGGCCTCCATCGGCGAGGGGCTCGCCATCGAGTGTGGCGCCCTCCGCGCAGCCCACGCCCTCCCCGGCGTCCGCACGCTGGGAGTGAATCGCGCACCCGTCCTGCTCTACAACAGTGCGCAGGCCCGGCCATTCGCGACGGTTCGAGCGGACCTCACGTTACCCGACACGCGCATTCCCGACTCGGTGGTCCTCGTCCTCAAGGACAGCGCTGGTAATGCCATCTCCGGCGCGCGCGGCGCGTGGGCGGGGAGCCAGTGGCGGGCCCGCAGCAGCCGACGCGTCGCGGTGGCCTTCGACGCGGTGTCATGGCCGAGCGGCGTCCATCGCTACACGCTCGAGGGACGTCGCTGGTACGGCGCCTTGATGGAGACGCTCTCGGTCACGGGTTCGCTCTGGGTCGTGAACCGCTCGGCCAGTCCGTACGGGGCCGGCTGGTGGGTGGCCGGCGTGGAGGCGATCACGAACCCCGACGGCAATCTGCGCTGGACCGGCGGCGACGGTGCGACCCGGCGCTACGTGAACCAAGGCGGCAACGTGTGGGTGGCGCCGTCGCTGGAGCGCCCCGACACGATCGTGCTCGTCGGCACCAGCTACTACGAGCGCCGACTCCCGCGCGGCCTGCGGGTGCGCTTCGACTACGGCTCGGGCCGACACATCCAGACCGTCAATCGACTCGGTCACGTCACGCGCTTCGTCTACCAAGGCGGCACGGTGCGGCTCGATTCGATTGTCGTGCCGTCGGGCAGCCTCGTGCGCGCCTACAGTTTCCAGTACGATGTGAACGGGCTGCTGCGCGCCGTGCACGCGCCGCGCCTCTCGGCCGCCACCGCTCGGCGCGACTCGCTGGTGGTGGACGGCGGGCAAGTCACGACCATCCAGCAGCGCGATGGCTCCACCAGCCGGTTTCTGTATCAGGACGCCTACACGTTCCGGATGACCGGCCGCATCAACGAGGCAGGCGACACGACGCGCGTCGCGCTCTCGACGCCCGGCACCATCACCACCGTCAGCCTGCCGCGCAGCGCGGGCGTCCGCGATACGATGCTCACGGCGGTGGCCGAAGTGCGTGGCCTCGCCGGCAGCGCCGCGCTTCCGTTGGGCAACGCCTACACGCTGCTCTTCGGCCCGCGTCGCACCATCGGCGACTCCACGCAGTTCTGGATAGACCGCTGGGGCGCGCCGACCGTGGTGCGCAATGCGGTGGGCGACGAGACCCAGCTCGTGCGCGGCGATGCTCGATTTCCCACGCTCGTGACGCGACTTCGTTCTCCCACGGGCCAGCTGCTCGGTGCCACCTACACGGTGCGTGGCCTCGCGGCCACGATCACCGATTCCGCCACGGTGGTGGGCGGCGCCTACAGTACGACCACTTACCGTTGGGACCCCACGTGGGACGCCGTGACCTATGCGCGCGGCCCAGGTGGTGACTCGGTGACCATGGCGTACGACGGCGGCAACGGCAACCTGCTCTGGCGGCAGGACGGGCGCGGCAGCAGCACGCGAACGACCTGGACTTGCCCGTGTTTAGTGGACACCTAACCGCCCCCGCCACAGGTTGGGGCACGGAGGTGTCAGATGTCCAGCAAGCGAGTGCGCCGGGTCTATAGCGCGGAGTTCAAGCGCGTGGCCGTCCGGCGGATGCAAGAGCGGCGACGCGCGAAGATCAGCTTGGCTCAAATCAGTCGGGAGCTCGAGGTCCGGCCCGACATGCTGCGGCAGTGGGAGCGCGCCCTCGGTGCCGCGCCCGCCGCGAGTGGTGGAAGTAGCGGGAGCGCGGAGGAGGAGGTGCGCCGGCTGCGCCGCGAAGTGGAGACCCTGCGCATGGAGCGTGACTTCTTGAAAAAAGCGGCGGCGTACTTCGCGAAGGAGCCCCGATGAGCGCGAAGTACGCCTGTATCGCCCGGCATCGGGCCGAGTTTCCCGTGCGCTTGATGTGTCGCGTGCTCGCGGTGTCCCCGGCGG
>JANMLN010000054.1:0-119062 GCA_031372565.1 Gemmatimonadota bacterium
ACGCCGCAGTATATGAGTCCCGAACAGGCGATGGGCGAAAAGGTGATCGACGCACGCAGCGACGTGTACGCGCTCGGTGCGGTGGCATACGAGATGCTCACCGGTGATGCGCCATTCACCGGTACCACGGTGCAGGCGATCGCCCCCAAGGTGTTGCGCGAGAAGCCGACGACGCTGCGCACGCAGCGCGACACCGTGCCACCGCATGTCGAAACGGCGGTCTTCACCGCGCTGGCCAAGCTGCCCGCCGATCGCTTCGAGAGCGCGAAGGCGTTTGCCGAGGCGCTGGTGAATCCTGCTTACGGCGCGGACAGTGGAGCGGCAGCGAGCGGCTGGGCGCTCCGCCAACCTCCCGCGCGGCAGGTGGTCCGCTTCCCGGCGCCGCTCGCCGCTGGCCAGCGTCCGTCGGACGTGCCGGCGTTGTCGATCGCGCTGTCGCCCGATGGCACTCGCCTCGCGTACATCGCCATCGACTCGAGCACAGGTCGGCAGATGGTGTACCTGCGCGCGCTCGATCAGCTGACCGCCACCACCGCGATTCCCGGCACGGAAGACGCCACCACCCCCTTCTTTTCGCCGGATGGACTCTGGGTCGGCTTCACGACGGCCAACGGCGACCTCAAGAAGGTCTCGGTGAGTGGTGGCCCGGTCAGCCGGCTGGCGACGGGGCTCGAACAAAACTTCACGCCATCGTGGGGGGACGATCCCCGGATCGTCTACGTGAATCTGGGGGTGCCGACACGCGTGTCGGACGGAGGTGGTGCGCCGATCGCGCTGGTGGACTCGACCAACCGGGATCTTCGGGGCGCTGGGTATTCCGTGCTGCCGGGCGGCCGTGCGATGCTCTGGAGACAGTGCGGCTACCGGTATGGCTGTGATGGCGATCTCGCCGTGCTGGACTTTGCGTCGGGGACGTCCACGGTGCTCGTCCGTGGTGCCTCGCAGGGTTGGTATCTGCCCAGTGGCCACCTGGTGTATGCCACGCGCGAGGGCGCGCTGTTCGCCGTGACGTTCGATCTCGCGGCGTTGAAAGTCACGAGCACTCCCGCTGCCGTGCTGGACGGCATTCAGCTCATCGGCGCTCGTTTCCAACCGGCGGTGACCGTGTCGGCCTCTGGATCGCTCGCGTATGTCCCCGGGGGACCCACGGCGGCCAGCAACAGTATCGTCCAAGTGGACCGCACCGGTCGCGAGGAGGCGTTCGCCGCCAAGCCTGGTGCCTATCAGTCACCGCGGCTCTCTCCGGATGGTCGTCGCCTGGCGTTCCATGATCGCGACGCCAAGGGAGCCTTTCAGGTCTGGGTGTACGATCGCGCGTCGGCCACCTCGCAACAGCTGACGTTCGAGGGCAACAACGTGCGCCCCACTTGGTCGCCTGATGGCCGTCGCCTCGCATTCTCCATGCAGCGGGATGGGGCGGCGTTCCACATCGAGTCGGCCCCCGCCGACGGTTCAGGTCCCAGCGAGCAGGTGACGCCGGACCGGGTGGGGGTCACGACCTCCGCGTGGACGCGCGACGGCCAGTGGATCGTCTTCGACGGAGGGTCAGACGACAAGAAGGATGGTGGACGGCAGGACATCTTCGCGGTCCCCATGTCGGGGAGGCCGCGCACGGTCCGCCCCGCGGTGGCCGGACCGTTCAATGAGCAGACCGGTGAAGTCTCCCCCGACGGCAAGTGGATCGCCTACCTCTCCGACGAAACGGGGAAGCCGCAGGTGTATGTGCAGCCGTTCCTGACACCGGGGGCACGCACCCTGATCTCGGCCGGAACCGCCACGGAAGCGGTCTGGGTGTCGAACAACGAGCTGGCCTACATCAACAACGACGCCGACAGTCTCACGCTGGCAACGCTCGCGTTCGGCGCGACCACCACCGTCACGCGGACGGCGTTGTTCGATGCGCGTCCGTATGCGAAGGGCGGTCGACAGTCGCGCAGCTTCGACGTGTCGCGCGACGGCCGGCACTTCATCATGCTGAAGCCGCTGCCGCGCGCGCAGGCGGTTGTACCGATCGTGGTGCTCAACTGGGCCGACGAGATGAAGCGGTTGATGGCAGCGGCGGGGATCAAGTGAGCGAGGGCCTCGATTGAAGGATCTGAGTCCGCTACAGGCGGTGCTACCGTCCATAATTGCTTGTTTTAGACGGCATAAACGTCTATAATCAGCTATAATGCCCTCACTCGTTCCTCCACTACCGCCCATCCGGCGTCGTCTCCCCGCTCCGGAACGGAGCAGCTTCCTCTTCGGCGCCCGCGGAACCGGGAAGTCCACCTGGGCGCGACAGTGCTTTCCTGATGCGCTGGTACTCGACCTGCGCGCCGGGCCGCTCGCACGCGCACTCGCGGCGGCGCCTGAGCGCCTGCATGATGCGCTCGATGCGGCGCGCGAGGGCCAGTGGATCGTGATTGACGAGGTCTCGCGCGTTCCGGCCGTGCTGGACGTGGTGCACCAGCGCATGGATCGCGATCCGACACGCCGCTTCCTGCTCACGGGATCGAGCGCGCGGTCGCTGCACCGCGCGGGCGTGAACCTTCTCGGTGGACGCGCCGGGCGACGCCTCATGCCGCCCTTTCTCGCCTCGGAACTGGAGGGCGCCTTCACCCTCGCGCGCGCGCAGCGCCTGGGGCTCCTGCCCGTGGTGTGGACGGCGGACGATCCCGAGCAGGCACTGCGCGACTACGCCACCGTGGCGGTGCTCGACGAGGTGACCGCCGAGGCGCGCGTGCGACAGGTGGCCGGCTTCGCACGCGCGGTCGAGCAACTCGCGCTGGCGCACGGCAGCGTGCTCAGTCCCACGGCGATCGCGCAACAGGCGGAGGTCAAGAAGAGCACGGTCATGGATTGGCTGGATGTGCTCGAGTCCATGTTCCTCGTGTCGCGTCTCGCCGTGTTCAGCGCGCGGCCGTCGCGGCGCGCGCTCGCCGCACAGCCCAAGTTGTACTTTGCCGACACGGGCATTGCCATGGCCTTCCGCCCGGCGGACGTTGCGCGCGTGGCCCCGGAGGCCGTGGGGGCCGCGCGCGAGGGAATCGTGTACCAGCACCTGGCGGCGTGGTGCGATGCCACGCCAGATGCGCGCCTTTGGACCTGGCGCACGACGAGCGGCGTCGAGGTGGATTTCGTGGTCGAGACCCCCGAGGGGTTGGTGGCCGTCGAGGTGAAGAGCGGTCCGACGCTGCGTCCCAAGGACCGGCGTGGGCTGCTCGCGTTTCATGACGAGTTTCCGGAGGCACGACTGGTGGCACTCACGGATGCGCCGCTCCTCGCGCACGAAGGACCCATCACCGTCGAGCCCACCGCGGACTGGCTCACGCGCGTGGTGCCCGGGGAGGCGCTTCCGTGAGCGACGAGCAGGAGGTCTCGGCGCGTCGCTTTGAGCACGGTGATGCTGCGCGCCTCACCGCCGCCCTGTCCGACCGCTACCGTATCGAGCGCGAGCTCGGCGCCGGCGGCATGGCCACGGTGTATCTCGCGCACGACCTCAAGCACGCGCGACTCGTCGCCATCAAGGTGCTCAAGCCCGAGCTCGTCGTCACCATCGGCGCCGAGCGGTTCGTGCAGGAGATCACCACGACCGCGGCGCTGCAGCATCCGCACATCCTGCCGCTCTTCGACTCCGGCATGGCCGACGGCGCGCCGTTCTACGTCATGCCATTCATTGACGGCGAAACGCTGCGCGCCAAGATCGACCGCGAGACGCAGCTCGCCGTCGCCGACGCCGTCCGCATCGCGAGCGACGTGGCCGATGCGCTGCACTACGCGCACCAGCGCGGCGTCATCCACCGCGACATCAAGCCCGAGAACATCCTGCTCGCCAACGGCCGCCCGATGGTGGCCGACTTCGGCATCGCGCTCGCGCTCTCTGCCGCGGCCGGCGGCCGCATGACCGAGACCGGCCTCTCGCTCGGCACGCCGCACTACATGTCGCCCGAGCAGGCCACGGCCGAGAAGGAGATCTCCGCCCGCTCCGACCAGTACTCGCTCGGCACCGTGCTCTTCGAGATGCTTGCGGGGCAGCCGCCGCACCTGGGCGGCTCGGCGCAGCAGATCATCATGAAGATCATCGCCGAGGAGCCGCCCGATGTGCGCACGCTGCGCAAGTCGGTGCCCGCGAACGTGGCGGCGGCCGTGGCGATGTCGCTCGAGAAGTTGCCGGCGGACCGGTTCGAGAGCGTGAAGGCGTTCGCGGAGGCGTTGGCGAATCCGGCGTTCAGTGGGTCGGGCACCGTTGGCGCTGCACACGCGACGGCAAAGACCACGGCGAAGGTCACGACGCGATGGCGCACGATCGCGGCAGGACTCGGCGTCGTCGCACTCGCGCTTGGTGGCGTGGCCACGTGGGCGCTCACGCGTGGCAGCGACGCACCGCGAGACATCGGCCTCTCGCCGACGGCGCCGATGCGCATGGAGGACGTGTACCGCAACTTCGCCGTGGCGCACGACGGCTCGTTCATCGTCTACGAGGCCAAGATCGGCGCCAAGTCGCAGCTCTGGTATCAGAGTCTCGTCGGCCCCGAGGTCCGCGCCATCGCCGGCACCGACGATGCGTTCGGGACGCCGCGCATCTCGCCGGACGACAAGCGCGTCGCGTTCGGCGCGCTCGGCGACCTGCGCGTCGTGCCGGTTGCCGGCGGTACGCCGACCGTCGTCGCCAAAGCGAGCGACATGCAGGGAGGCGGGTGGCTGGCGAGCGGGCAGCTCTTCTTCAGCGGTATCGATGGCCGCACGCTCCGCTGGGTGGATCCCGATGCGGGCCCCGGACGCACGTTGTCGGTCAACTACTGCATCTGGCCGTTCTTGATGAGCGACGGCGACCGCGTGCTGTGCGGTGGCGGCGCGGAGATGGCGGCGGCGGTGATGAGCGTGACGAAGGACGTCCGCACCAAGCGCTTCCTGCAGCGTTCACCGGTCGCCGGCGCGGCCGGCGTCCCGCTGGTGCTCGGCGCCAACTTCCGCGTCGTGGACGACGACTACCTCGCCTACATGGGGGTCGACGGCACGCTCATGGCGACGAAGCTCCTCAATCGCGATTCGCTCACGGTCGGCAAGTCGGTGCCGGTCGAGCAGATGGTGCGTCGCGTCTCGTACTCGGGGGCGGGGCAGTTCGACATCACGGCGACGGGCGCGCTGGTGTACCTGCCAGGGACGAACGCGGGGGCGGGCCGCCTGATTCGCTGGTCCGGGCCGGGACGCGCGGCCCCACTGCCGCTCGAGCCCGCGGTGTACCTGCGCTGGTCGGTAAGTCCGGATGGTCGTCGACTCGCGGCCGTGGTGGCGGGGGTGCAACAGGAGGAGCTCCGCATCTACGACCTCGCCACGGGCACGTCGGAGACCGTGGAGCAGGGCTTCTACGTGGGCGGCATCTCGTGGAGTCCTGACGGGCGGAGCCTCGTGTATCGCCTCCAGCTGGCGAAGACGCCGGACGCGGAACAGCTCCTGCTGCGACAGCTCGATTCACCGGTGCCGCCGCGCGTGCTCGTCGCGCGCAACACGCCGATGAAGCTGCAGCCGTCCACCTGGCTCAACGATGACTTCCTGCTCATGGGTGCGGTCGGCAGCGTCCGCACGCACGTGCTGCACTTGGGCGACGCGTCGGTGCGGGCGGATACCCTGCCCATCAACGCCTACTTCGTCGCGGCATCGCCCGACAAGCGCTGGCTCGCCTATCAGGTCGAGGGGGTCGCCGGCATCACCCTGCAGCCGTATCCTGCGCTCGACCGGCGCTACCTGGTGGACGCGCAGGGCAGCGAGGCGCAGTGGCGTTCGCCGAGCGAGCTCGTGTACCGTGGCGAGGCGGAACGGCAATCGTTCGTTCGCGTCAAGATTGATCCGGGCTCGAGCTCTCCCGTCGGCAAGCCGGAGGTGCTGTTCACCGATCCGCGCTTTGCGGACACGCCGGGGTGGTCGTTCACGATCGCGCCGGGGGGCGACATCATCTACCTGCAGACGACGTCGGAGAACCTCGGGCATTACGTGCGCGTGGTGCCCAACTGGGTGAAGAAGATGAAGCGGGCGGTGGACGAGGCGAACCGGTGAGGCGCATGATGCGATCACGGCCTGGAGCGTTCGCGTGAGCGACGGCGTGGAGGTGCGCCTCGGGCGCGCGCTGGCCGACCGCTACCGCATCGAGCGCGAACTTGGGCAGGGCGGCATGGCCACCGTGTACCTCGCGCACGACCTCAAGCATGATCGCGATGTCGCGATCAAGGTGCTGCATCCGGACCTCGGCGCGGCGCTCGGCGGCGAGCGGTTCCTGAGCGAGATCCGCACCACCGCGCGGCTGCAGCACCCGCACATCCTCCCGCTGCTCGACAGCGGCGACGCCGATGGCCTGCTGTACTACGTGATGCCGCTCGTGACCGGTGAGACGCTGCGCGCGCGATTGCAACGCGAGAAGCAACTCCCGATCGACGACGTGATGCTCATTGCGCGGGAAGTTGCCGACGCCCTCGGCTACGCGCACGGCGTTGGCGTGATCCACCGGGACATCAAGCCCGAGAACATCCTGCTGCAGAACGGCCACGCGCTCGTGGCCGACTTCGGCATCGCCCTTGCCGTGCAAAGCGCCGGCGGGCAGCGCATGACGCAGACGGGCTTGAGCCTCGGCACGCCGCAGTACATGAGCCCCGAACAGGCCATGGGCGAGCGCAACATCGATGCGCGCAGCGACATCTACGCGCTCGGGGCCGTGACCTACGAAATGCTCACCGGCGATCCGCCCTTCACGGGCAGCACCGTGCAGGCGATCGTCGCCAAGGTGCTCACCGAGAAGCCGACGGCGCCCAGTGCCGTGCGCGAGACGGTGGCGCCAAGCGTCGAGACCGCGGTACTGAAGGCACTGGCGAAGTTGCCCGCCGATCGCTGGTCGTCGACCACGGCATTTGCCGAGGCGCTCTCGCGAACTGATATCGCAGAACGGTTGTCACTCGCGAGCGCCACACGCGGAACGCCCGCGAGTGCGAGGACGAACTCCATCGGCCGCCGACGCGCCGTTGTCGGCATTGCGGGTGCCGTGGCGTTGAGCGCGACGACGGCGTGGCTCGGCTGGCGTGCGCACACACCCGAGCCCGCGTGGTCGGCGTTCACGCAACTCACCGATGCGTCGGGGGTGGAGACCAGCCCCAGCATCTCGCCCGACGGCGAGACGTTCGTGTACGTGAGCCGCGCCCGCGGTACGGCCGACATCTACTCGCAGCGCGTGGGCGGTCGCAATCCGACGCTCGTGGTGGGCGACTCCACCATCGACGAGTTGTGGCCGGCCTACTCGCCCGACGGCAAGCAGATCGCCTACAACGTCGAAGGCGGCGGGATCTTCGTGGTGGGTGCGACCGGCGAGTCGCCCAGACGCGTCACGTCGACCGGTGCGCAGCCCTCGTGGTCGCCCGATGGCACGCAGCTCGTTTTCGGCGCAGGCGAGGGCAACTCGGCGTACTACACGCTGGGCGGAGGCACCCTGAGCATCGTGAGCAGTAGCGGCGGAGCCCCGCGCCCGCTCGAGGCCACGATCCCACGCGCGACGAGCAAGCTCCAGCCTTCATGGTCGTCATCGGGTGCACGGATCGCCTTCTGGGCGGTGGTGGGCGGCGTGCGCGACATTTACACGGTCGCGGCCGCGGGCGGGGTGGCGGTGCCGTTGACGAATGACATGGCGGCAGACTTCGCACCCTCCTGGTCTCCCGACGGAAAGTTCGTGTACTTCAGCAGTGATCGCGGGGGCGCGATGGGCCTGTGGCGGCTGGCGGTCGATGAGGCAACGGGCGTACCGCAAGGCAGTGCGGAGTTGGTCGCGATGGGCACTGATCTTCGCATGGAGCTGCCGCGCCTCTCGGCCGATGGTCGCACGGTGATCTTCCGCTCGACGGTGGAGTCGGTCAATCCAGCGGCCATGCCATTCGATCCGCTCACGCGGCAGGTGGGGCCACCGCGCTTGCTCCAACATCGTACCGGCGTGCTGACGCCGAGTGATGTCTCCGCCGACGGCCAGTGGATGCTGCTCAACAATACGCCGGATCGCAACCAGGACGTCTTCCTGATGCGATCCGATGGCCGCGACCTGTCGAGGATCACCGACGATAAAGCGCGCGTCTGGGAGCCACGATTCATCGGCCGTGGGGACTCGATCGTGTTCCGGTCGAACGTGAGTGGCACGTACGATGCTTATTCGATGCGTCGCGATGGCAGTGAACGCACCCGCCTCACGAACATCACTGAAGGCGTGTTCGGCGCCGCGTTCTCCCCCGATGGCAAGCAACTGGCCATTTCGACCTTTCCGGCTGACTCGCAGCTCCGGATGGTCGCGATCGGTAGTGCGCCTTGGCCAATGACACGCGCAACTGCGAGGAAGCGCTCCGGCGTGAGCGTCGGCAATCGCGTGTTCAGCGCTTACAATTGGTCGCGCGACGGACGCTGGTTGTCCGGCAACATGGAAGGATCCGCGAGTGCGGTTGGCCATGTGCTCTATGACATTGCCACGGGAACGATGCGTCAACTGGATACCGCCGCCATATCCGGCGAGCTCGCGTTCCTGCCGGGCTATCGGCAGGTGGTGTACTTCAACAGCCGTGGCGCGCTGATCATGCAGGACATCGAGTCGCTGAAACACTGGGTGATCGCCGACTCGCTTCCGTATCCGGCCGACCGGCCGCGGAGCATCGTCGCGTCGCCGGATGGCAAGACGTTGTACTACGGGGCGCAGCAGGTGGAGTCGAACATCTGGATCGTTCGACGGGCGAGCGGGGCGGGGCGATAGGTTGATGGTCTCATGAGCGACATCGTGCAACGACTCATGGCCTCTCTCGCCGGCCGCTATCGCCTCGACCGCGAACTCGGCGCCGGCGGCATGGCCACCGTGTATCTCGCGCACGACCTCAAGCACGACCGCGACGTCGCCATCAAGGTGCTGCACCCGGACCTGGGCGCTGCGCTCGGCGGTGAACGGTTCCTGAGCGAGATTCGCACCACGGCGCGGCTGCAGCATCCGCACATCCTCCCGCTGCTCGACAGCGGCGAGGCGGATGGTCTGCTGTACTACGTGATGCCGCTCGTGACCGGCGAGACGCTGCGGGCGCGACTCGAGCGCGAACGCCAGCTGCCGATTGCCGACGCGGTGCGCATCGCACGCGAAGTGGCCAGCGCGTTGGACTACGCGCACCGCCAGAACGTCATCCACCGCGACATCAAGCCGGAGAACATTCTCCTCCACGACGGCTCGGCCCTCGTCGCCGACTACGGCATCGCGCTCGCCGTGCATTCGGCCGGCGGTCAGCGCATGACGCAGACGGGCCTGAGCCTCGGCACGCCGCAGTACATGTCGCCCGAACAGGCGATGGGCGAGCGCACGATTGATGCGCGCTCCGACATCTACGCGCTCGGCGCGGTGACGTACGAGATGCTGCTGGGCGAAGCGCCGTTCACCGGTCCGAGCGTGCAGGCGATCGTGGCGCGCGTGCTCACCGAAGAGCCACGCAGCATCGGCGTGCAGCGCAAGTCAGTGCCCGCGGGCGTTGAAGACGCCGTGCTGCGCGCGCTCGAGAAGCTGCCGGCCGATCGCTTCGAGAGCGCGAAGGAGTTCATCGACGCGCTCGGGCGTGAAGGACTACCGACCACTTCACGCGCGACCGCTGCCAGCACGCGCGCGCAGGCGTCGCGCGGGCCACTCGTCGCGGCCGCGGCGCTCGCCATCGTCGCGGGCATCGCGGGCGTTGGCTGGTGGCGTGCGGCGCATACCGGTGCGGCGAGCGGCAGCGGCGCCATACAGTTCACCGTCGAAGAGCCCGAGGGCACACGGCTCGCCGTGGGTTACGCCTCCATCGACATCTCGTCGCAGGCGAAACGCATCGTCTTCGTCGCGCGCGACAGCACCGGCATGACCCACGCGTACGTGCGCGCCTTCGATGACGTGCGCGCGCGGCGACTCGACGGCACCGACGGTGCCACGCAGCTCTTCCTCTCGCCCGACGGCGCGTGGGTCGCGTTCGCGGCGAACGGGAAACTGAAGAAGGTGCCGACGATCGGTGGCAACGCGGAATTCCTCACGGACCTCCGTAATCCACGTGGCGGACACTGGGCGGCTGACGGCCATATCTACCTGTGCGACGCGGGCCCCATCATCGTCGTGCCCGAGAACGGCGGTACGGTGAAGACGTTGCGGCCGCTCGTGCTGACGGGACGTCTGTCGCAGTCGCCGCGTCTGCTCGACGACGGCAACACGCTGCTGTTCGTCGACTGGGGCGGGAATGTCGGCAATTCGCGCCTCATGGCCTACTCACTCTCGACCGATTCGGTCACGCCGCTCGGCCTGGTCGGGTCGCGCGCCTTGGGCGTGCATGACGGAACGCTGGTGTACGGCAACGAGCGCGGGGCGATTTACGGCGTGGCCTACGACGCGAGAAGGCGCACGACGTCAGGCGAACCACGGTTGATGAGTCAGGTGGTCGCCAGTGACCAGAACCAACTCGCCGCCGCGCTCGCCCCGGACGGATCACTCATCTATCGCTTTGGTGAAACCAAGTCGGTGCTGACGATCGTCACCCCCGGCGGCGCCACCGAAGTCTTGAGCAGTGCACTTCAGGACGCTGCCGAACCGCGATTGTCGCCGGACGCCACGCGCATTGCGCTCACCGTCGGGCGCTCGTTCGACGTTGTCGTGTACGATCTCCGCGCACGCGCATTGACTCGCTTCAATGATCGCCAATCGTCGGCGACGGAACTCTCCCGCCCGGAATGGACGCCTGATGGTGCGCGGTTGGTCATGCGCGCCGTCACCGGGACGGACAGATCGACCATCATGTGGCGTGCGGCGAATGGCACCGGCGGCATGGAGCTGTTGCATCGCGATGAGAAAGTTGCCCTCTGGGAGGGTGTCGTCTCGCCCGATGTGCAGTATCTGATGTATCGCAGAGGGTCCGGTTCGACCGCCGACCTGCGCTATCGCAGGCTCGTGGGCGATACCGCCTCGCGCGCGTTCGTCGCGACGCCGGCCGGTGAGGAGACGCCGCGGTTCTCTCCCGACGGGAAGTGGGTGGTGTATGCCTCCGACGAGGCGGGGGCGGGCCTCGACGTCTATGTCCGCGGTTTCCCCGACGGCGCTGTGGCATACCGCATCTCGGAAGCCGGTGGCCAACAACCCGTGTGGTCGCGCGACGGAAAGTCCATCTACTACATCCCGCGCGATGGCATGCTGCTGCGCGCGAGAATCGCCACGACATCTGGGGTCACCGTGGCGTCTCGCGACACGCTGGTGCGCAGTGGCTTCGACCTGCCGCCCTTTCGCGGCCACGCCAACTTCGACGTCATGCCGGACGGGCGATTGGTGCTGATGCGTCCGATGGAGAACTCGCAGCGCATCGTCGTGGCATCCGGCTGGCTCGATGCCGCGCGCGCCGAGTGGGCGAAGGCGGCCAAGTGAGCGACGTCCTTCACGCGACTTCCGGTGTCCCTCGCCTGCTACGCCGGTGATCCCCTTGTTCAGGTGCTGGGGACGGATGCCGCCGCGAAGGTGAACGCCAAGGCCCCGGTGCCTGGACCGTTGCGCCGCCGGGCGTCCGGCCTCATTGCATCAGCGGCGCACGTACTTCAGGAGCCGCTCTCCATTGGTGTCGGCGACGTAGAGGACCGAGTCGCCGCGGACGGCGATCTGGTGCGGAGCCATCACGCTCGAGTCGGCGCGAATGCGCCCGACCTCGCGGAATTCGCGGTCGAGGATCCTGATCTCGGACTCGGCCGTCGAGTGCCGGATCGCCACATACAGATAGCCCCGAGGGGACACGACGACGTCGAAGACGCGACCGATCGAATCTGCGGTCGGCCACGTGGCACGCGAGGCCCCCGACTTGGTGAACACCTGGACGCGATTGTTCTCGCGGTCGGCGACGTACAGGTCGCCGTCGGCGCCCATGGCGAGGCCGTGCGGGATCCGGAACTGGCCCGGATTGAGCCCCTTCGACCCCCACTCGTCGAGGAACCGCCCCGTCGCGTCGAAGTGCGCGACGCGCGAGTTGATGTACCCGTCGCTCACGTAGAACGAGCCGTCGGCCGTCATGACGACATCCGTCGGTTCGTTGAAGTGCGTGGCGTCCCACCCGGGCATGCGCGATGTGCCGACGCTGAGCAGTGGCCGGCCATCGTGCGAGAACTTCAGGACTTGGTGCAGGATGTCGTCGGTGAGCCACACGTTGTTGGACCGATCGACGGTGATGCTGTGGGGCAGCACGAACTGGTTGGCGCCCCATGCATTGAGCAGCGCGCCGCTCGCGGGGTCCAGCTCGAACACGGTGGCGGTGGGCCGCGTCTCGGTCGCCGTCCGGTCGAACTTTCCGCCCGCGCGATGAAAGACCATCACATGGCCCGACGTATCGATGTCCACGCCCGAGACCTGGCCGAGCCGGACTCCGGGCGCGAGCGCCGGCCAGCCTTCAACCAACTGCCACCGCTGCGGCTCCTCAGTCGTCGTGGCTGGGCGATGGCGTGAGGACGACGTGCATGCGAGCAGCACGGCGAGGCCCGCAAGGCTGAGCCAGCGCGTCCTGCGGCGATGCGACCAAGGCGACATGGGAACGTCTCCGGATGTGATGAGGTGCGCGCCCAAACGTACAGGGTTCCGCACCGTGTACGCCTACCGCCACAGCTCGTGCTCGCGGCCATGGCCCTCCACCCGTAGCTTCTCCACCCAGCGGCGCCGCAGGGCGTCTGTTCGGCCCCCCACTCGGCTCCACGCTCGCCCCACATGCCGACGATCGAGAAGCTCACCGCCGCCCTCGCAGACCGCTACCGCATCGAGCGCGAGCTCGGGCAGGGCGGCATGGCCACCGTGTACCTGGCCGCCGACCTCAAGCACGATCGCCAGGTCGCCATCAAGGTGCTCAAGCCCGAGCTCGCCGCCGTCCTCGGCGCCGACCGGTTCGTGGTGGAGATCAAGACCACGGCCGCGCTGCAGCATCCGCACATCCTGCCGCTCTTCGACAGCGGCACGGCCGACGGCTTCCTGTTCTACGTCATGCCCTTCATCCAGGGGGAGACGCTCCGCGCCAAACTCGACCGTGAGTCGCAGCTGGGCGTGGAGGAGGCGGTGCGCATCACCACGCAGGTGGCCGACGCGCTCGACTACGCGCACCGGCACGGGGTGAGCCAGCGCGACATCAAGCCCGAGAACATCTTGATGCACGACGGCCGGCCGATGGTGGCCGACTTCGGCATTGCGCTCGCGGTGAGCGCGGCGGCCGGCGGACGGATGACCGAAACAGGCTTGAGCCTCGGCACGCCGCACTACATGAGCCCCGAGCAGGCCACCGCCGACAAGGAGATCACCGGGCGCGCCGACATCTATTCGCTGGCCTCGGTGCTCTACGAGATGCTCACCGGCGACCCGCCACACACCGGGGCGACCGCGCAGCAGATCATCATGAAGATCATCACCGAGTCGGCGGCTCCGGTGACGAAGGCGCGAAAGAACGTGCCGCCGAACGTGGCCGCGGCGCTGGCGCAGGCGCTCGAGAAGCTGCCAGCTGACCGGTTCGAGAGTGCGAAGGCATTCGCCGAGGCGCTGGTGAATCGCACGTGGACGAGCACGGCATTTACCGATGGGGGCGCTGGGCTGTACGCGGGCGCTGGTCGCGCGAGTCGGCGCGCGCTCGTGGCGGTGAGTGCCGTGGCGGTGCTGGCCACCGCGGTGGCGGGGTGGGCGCTGTTACGCCCGGCACCCGCGCCGCGGGTCGCGCGCTTCGCCCTGCTCCTGCCCGACAGCCAAGCGCTCGGCGCAGGGAACGGCACGCTGGCGACGCTGACGCCCGACGGACGCACGTTGGTGTACGTGTCTGGCGACGGCGCACTGCGGCGCCTGTGGGTGCGCCCGCTTGACCGGCTCGATGCCGCTTCGTTGGCCGGCACCGAGAATGCGCTGAATCCAGCGGTGTCGCCGGACGGTACGCGCATCGCCTTCGTCACGTCTTCGAGCCCGCGCGCGCTCAAGGTGGTGCCACTGACCGGAGGGCCGGTGCTCATGCTCACCGACTCGCTCGTGGACCTGGGCGGCGTTTCGTGGGGGCATGATGGCTACATCTATTACGACGGCCACCTCGAGGGCGACGGCATCGCGCGCATCAAGGAGACCGGCGGGCGACCCGAGATCGCGTCGCGGCCCGATACCAGCCGAGGTGAGACGTTTCACAACGTGCCAAGTGCGCTGCCGAACGGGCGCGGGGTGCTGATGGTGGTGCGGTCCGTGACCCGCAAGGGAGTCGGGTACGACGTTGCCGTGCTCGACACCAAGTCGGGGACGCACCGCGTGCTGGTGAGTGGCGTGTCCGCGCAGTATGCCGAAAGTGGTCACTTGGTGTACGTGACCGCGACGGGCATGCTGATGGCGGCCCCGTTCGACCCGAGCGCGCTTCGGATCACCGGGGACGCGGTGCTCGTGGGAGACGGCGTGGCGGTTCGCGGGGCGACGCGCGTGACACTCGCCACGTCGCACGACGGCACGCTGGCGTACGTCGCGGGGCTGGCGCGGGGCGTAAAGCGCGAGCTGGTGTGGGTCGGCCGCGACGGCGTGGCGCGCGCGGTGGATTCGTCGTGGACCGGCGACCTGGCGGGCCGTCCGGTGCTCTCGCCTGATGGGCGCTCTGCGGCGGTGACCATGCGGGGTCCCGCCGAGTTGCAGGTGTGGGTCAAGCAGCTCGACCGCGGCCCGGCAACACGCGTGGCGGACGTGGGTGCCGCTCCGTCGTGGTCACCCGGTGGGAAGTCGTTGGTCTTCCAGGTGCCGGGCAGCGGGACGCTGCAAACGGTGCCCGCCGACGGGAGCGTACTGCCGTCGGCCATCCCGGGCGTCGGCACGGGGGCGCAGTTCTCCTCCGATGGCAAGTGGCTGGTCTACACCTCTCGTGGTGACATCTTCGGCCAGCGCACCGATGGTGACACGACGCCGGTCGCGCTGGTACAGGACCCCGGTACCCAGGGAAACCCCACCCTGTCCCCCGATGGTCGATGGCTCGCCTATCAATCGGACGAGACCGGGACGATTCAGGTCTATGTGCGGCCGTTCCCCGACACCAAGGTGGCCAAGCGGCAGGTGTCAACCGTGGCCTCGTATGCGGCGCGCTGGTCGCGATCGGGGCGTGAGCTGTTCTACTTCGGAAGTGACGCCAGCGGCCTGACCAGCCTCTACTCCGTGGATGTCATTCCGGGTGTCGCCTTCACGACCGGCACGCCCAAGCCGCTGTTTTCGGCGGCGCCGTTCGGGCCCACCGCCACGAACACCTTCGACGTCAGCCCGGATGGGCAGCGGTTCCTGTTCTCGCGCGCGGTGGGGAGTGGAGCCGCCGAGGCGCAGCGGGACCGGATCGTGATCGTGCAGAACTTCGCGGCGGAGTTGAAGGCCAAAGTCGGGAAGTAGACGCTGGCGGGAGTGGGAGAGCGCGCTGTACTACGTGATGCCCAACCTGCAGGGGCGGTCGCTGCGCGACCGCATGAACGCGGTGGGGCAGCTGCCCGTGGCCGACGCGGTGCGCATCGCCACCGAAGTCGCCGGCGCCCTTGACCACGCCCACCGGCACGACGTCGGGCACCGCGACATCAAGCGCGAGCGTGTCGACCGCGAAGAGCTGTCGGAGCCGCGCCGCCCACCGGCGGGTGGCGCACCACCCGTCGTCCAGGGTTGCGTCTGCGCCAGCGCCTAGCGCTTGAGCCAGATCACGATCACCGGCGGGGGACGCACTCCCGCGCATCCGCAGGGCGACTCGATCGGAAACCGGGCGCACGCGCTTCGCGAGTTCTCGGCCCCGTCGGCGTAGATCTCCACCGCGTCCACCTGATCGGCGAAGACGGTCTGCAGCGGCGAGAACGGAATGCCGGCGGGATCCCTCGGGAGCGCCGGCGTCCCGCGCAGGGGGCGCGCCGGATCCTCGAGTCGCTGATGGCCGTCGATCAGCACGCAGGCGTTCCCCCACCCGACGTTCTTCACCATCCCGAGGGCACGCTCCCGGATGGCCCAGTTCATCGGTGCCCGCCCCGCCCGCGCCAGATCCTCACTCGTGAGCAGATCCGAATTCACCCCCGCCATCCGGCGGCGCGACTCGAACTCCTGCCGCGTCACGCTGTCGCGCGCGCCGTAGCCGCTCCGCTCGCGCACCTCCACGGCCGCCAGCCGCTGCGCGAGCGGCTCGAGCTGCACGGTCACGTTGCGCTCCAACTGCTTGGTCATCTCGAGGCCGCGCACATGCGGCCGATAGCCGAGCTTGCGCACGCGCAGCAGGTAGCGTCCCGGGGCGACGTCGAGAAAGAGGAATCCCCCGTCGGCCCGCGTGCGCATCACGCGGCTCGCCCCCTCCACGCGCACCTCGGCGTCGGCCAGCGGATGTCCCTCCGCATCGAGCACGAGCCCCCCAAGCTCATTGAACACCGTGGCCCGCACGTCCACCGCGTCCAACCGCTGCGCCAAGGGACCGAGGGTCACCTTCACCTCGGTGACGCGGCCGTCCGGCAGGGCAAGCGGGAACTCCACCGGCTCGAACCCAAGCTTGCGGAAGACCAGCACGTAGTCGTCGGGCGGCAGCCCGGTCAGGGAGAAGCGTCCGTCGGCCCGGGTGCGCGCCCGGATCGCGGTCTCGCGCACCACCACGTCCACGTCGGCCACCGGTCGCCCCGCGGTGTCCACCACCACCCCGGTGAGCCCGCCGCGCACGCGCACGCTGTCCTGCGCCTGCGCTCCCCTGGGCAGGGCCAGCAGGGCCAGCAGGGCCAGTGCCGCACCCGCGCGTCTCACGTATGCATCCGCACCATCACGATGGACACCGGCCGCGCCGCATCGCACGCGCACTGCGGCATCGTGATCGGGAACCGGCTGCACGCCGTGAGCGACAGCTCCGACCCGGTGGGGAAGCGCGCCACGCTCTCCACCTGGTCGGCGAACAGCGTCTGCAGCACGGTGAAGTACGGGATCGGAATTTCCATGGGGGGTCGATCAACTCTTCAGCGAGGATACGGCGCGATTGCGGACCTCGCCAGCGCCGAATAGCGGGCGGCAGCGTGCCCGCCGTCTCGGTCGCGCGCCGCCGGGGCCGTGCGACCGGCGATCACCGTGGGGCGGCGATACGGGCGGGACCGAGCGGTAGCGGTCGCCGCGCGCGCTCACGGCACCACGACCAACCCCGCCGCCCCTCCCAGCTCGTCATCCACGCGCGCCATTCCGGCCGGTGGTCCCCACCCCCCGCCATTCACGCGCAGCGCCACCCGGTGCGAACCCGGCGGCAATGGCACGCGGACGCGAAAGCGCGTCCCGTCGCGCGCGAGCGGGATCGCGGCCCAGGCGCTGAACGACGCGCTGTACTCTACCCGCGCGTCGGGGGGCGCGTCCACCTCGAGGGTGAGCGTGGTGGCGCCGTCGGCCGCGCGCTCCACCAGCGCCCGTCCCACGGCGGCGAACGCCGGCAACGTCGAGGCCGCTCCGCCCACGTTCCACCGCCAGCGCAGCGCGGCGCTGACGAGCCGCATCTCCGGCGTGCCACGCACGGGATCGGCCAGCTGCTCGCCGCCGAACACCGAGAGCCCCAGCTGCGGGGTGAGCGCGGCCTGCACTCCGGCCGTGAACGCCCGGCTGCTCCCCGTGGTGGCCTGCCAGCCCCGGCGCCAGGACCCGGACACGAACCAGTCGAGCGGCGCGGTGCGGAGCTGCACCGACACCGTGGCGTCGCGCAGGTTGTACGCCGATGCGGCCCGCGACAGCGTGTACCCCGCGGCCTCGATCAGCGCCCAGTCGGCGGTGCGCCACTGCCGCCCCTCGACCCCGACCACCGCGGGCCCCATCGCCGCACTCCCGCCGAGCGCGACCATCGTGTTGTCGCTCGCCAGCACTCGGCGCTGCATGTCGCCGAGGGCACCCGTGGCCCAGAACGCCAAGGGCCCGGCCGCCACGACGTGCCGCGTGGTGAGGCTGCGGCTCGTGCCTGACGCGCTGCCGCCATCGAAGAGGGCGAGCGACGCCCCGAGTTCGGCGCGCCACCACGACGCGAACCGCGGCACGAACTCCGCACCGGCGGTGGCGACGCTGGCCAGTGCGCCCTCGCCGCCAGCGGAGAGCGCGAGCGCGGCCACCCAGCTCAGCTGTTCACCCGAACGGCGCAGCCCGGCCCCGACGAAACCGGCCGCAGTAGGGCTGAACGCGGGTTGCGATACGCTCGCCGCTCCCGCGTCGAGCGTGACCACCGTGCCCTGCGCCCGTGCGACACCAGCAACGACGAAAGGGATGAGCCCCATGAGGCCCATCCCGCTCACTCGCGTGCGCAGGGCGGCGGCGACTATCCCGATCGGATCTCCAACGGTGGTGCCACGGCGTCTAGGGCTTCGGTCGAAGCGGCTGCGAAGGCTGAGCGGGCCCTGTGGGGGGCGTCGTGACAGTGCTCAGCGATCCGGACACCGCGCCCACGCGAAGGGTAAACGCCACGCCGGGGGCCATGCCAGCGGCGATGTCGGCCTGCACGGCGCCGTTGAGCGCCACCAGTTGTGTGGGCGTGGCCCCTTGGTCGAGCAGCGATCGCACTTGCGCCGCGGCACGGGCCACCGGGACTCCGCTGGCCACCAGCTGCGTCATGACGCCCAGCGGCACGGTGAGCGGCGCCACCGGCCATCGCTTGCGCAGCTCCCGCAGCACGCTCGCGCCCACCCCCACCTGCAACGCTGACGCGCCCGCCGCCACCTCGTCGCCCGAGACGGCCACGGCCAGCGCGTCGTTCGCGATCTCGAGCCGCGCGCCCAGCAGCTGCACCGCCTCGGCGATGCGCGCCGCCGGCGCCTGTTTCGCCATCCCCTCCTGCAGCTTGGTGAGCATCGGCGCCGTGGGCACCCCCTTGGCACTCGCCTTGGCCACCGCCACGCGAATCACCTCGCGCGCCGCGTCGTCGCGCAGGGCGTCGAGCGCGCCGGCCTGCGCGAGCATCGCGCGTGCGTCGAAGGTGCCCGCGATGATGGCGACGATCGCGAGGCGCGCGAGGTGCGTGAGGTGCGCTGGGGCACGGGTGACGCGGCGCGCGCGGCTCACGGCGCCTGCACCATCAGCACGGAGCCCGGCTTCCCGAAGTCGGCATCGGCGGCGCGCGGCGCGCGCGGATCGGCCACCCAGCGCGTGCCATCCACCAGGAACGCGTACTCGTGACGGCCCGGCGGCACCAGCACCACCGCCGCCCACGCCTGCCCCCGCTCCACGCGCTGCATGGGCGCGGCCGTGGGCAGCCACCCGTTGAAGTCGCCGATCACCGACACCGATGAGGCTGCGGGATCATCGAGCACGAACTGCACGGCGACACGTCCGGACGAGGCGCCCGCCGCGAGCGTGGGCGTCGTCCCCGTGCGCGGCGCATCGGCGTCGGAACTGGTGCCGAGCACGCGGCCCGACACGCCGGCGGTTGCCGTCGCCACCTCGCCGCTGCGCGACGCCACCATGCCGCGCGCCACGAAGCCGATCAGCAGCGCGGTGGCGGCCACGGCCCCGAGTCCGGCCAACGACACCGTCGGCGTGCCGAACCAGTCGGTGAGCCGTTCCCAGGCCGAGCGTTCACGCGGCACGCGTCCCGCCGTGGCCGCGAGCACGCGCGCAATGGACGCCGGCGCCACGCTCGGCAGCGGCGCGAGCGCGGTGCGCATCCGGTCGATCAGTTCGTCGCGGTCATCCGTCATGGTTGGTCACCTCGTCGAGCAGGAGTCTCAGGGCGTCACAGGCCCGCTTCACTCGCATGCGCACCGCCGACAGGCCAACGCCGGTTGCGGTCGCGATGTCGTCGTAACTCAGCTCTTCCACGTGCCGAAGCAGAAATGCCTCGCGTTGCTCGGCCGGCAGGTGCCGGAGCGCGCGCCGCACCTCGGCCGACCAGTCGTCGTGCACCGCGGCCGGCGTGGCCGCGTCGAGCGGGAGTTCGCGATCCTCCACCACGGCCCGGTAGCGCTGCCGCTTGGCCATGGCGGTGCGGCACCGATTGGCGAGAATCCGGAAGAACCAGGGGTCGAACGGCGCGCCGTCCACGAAGCGGGGCAGGGCATCGTGCACCCGGAGCCAACTGTCCTGCACCGCTTCCTCGGCGTCCTGCGCATCGCCGAGCATCTGGCCGGCAAAGCGCAGGGCGCGCGGGTAGTACGCCTCCACGAGCATCGCGAAGGCTTGCCGGTCACCCGTGCGGGCGCGACCAACGACGGCGGGATCGAAGGGGCCGGCCAAGGTCAGTTGAGGGGGACCCGCAGCGATTGGATGGTGCTGTCGATCCGGATCATCGGCGTGGGGCCGAACTGCCACCAGGTCAGGTGCGCCTCAGTGTCGGCGGGGGAGTACCCGCCGATGTTGGTGTACGGCACGACCACGGTCGCGCCCGGCTGGATCGCGGCACAGGTGCTGTCGCACGGTGCGTACAGGGCCACCGCCAGGATGCTCGGACTGATGAGGAAGTACCGCACCACGTTGGACGTGGTGTTGGTGATCGTCACGTTGGGGCGGGCCACCGTCACGAGCAGGGTGCTGCCGGTCGGGCTCACCGTCAGGATCGAGCTCGCATCGCGCCCGCAGGCGGCGAACGCCAGCACGACCATCGGTACGAGGAGGAAGCGGAGCAGGCGCATGGACGCAGCAGTCGAAGGATGAAGGGCACGAACGGCGGTCATCCAGCCATACCCCGCCCGGGTGCGCGCCGTCACGAACCGCCGAAGCGATGCCTCGTGCGGCGCTACACGCCGTCGTACGTCGCCTGGTTCACGAGACTGACGAGGCTGTCGCTGCGGAATTTCAAACCGACGCCGATCGCCTCCAGTGTGCGCAGCCCCGCCCACATCATGCGCCACGGAACCGGCACGAGGATCACGCGCTTTCCGGCATCGCGGCTGAATTGCCGAAGCAACGCGGCCATCGTCGTGGCGCGAGTATCTGCCAGCCTGACCACGCTGCCGGGCTCGCACTGCGTGGCGCGTTCCAGCAGTGCGCCGCCGAGCCCCGCGACCGGCAGCAGGTACAACGGCTGATCTCCGCGCTCAGGAACGGGAATCACGGGAAGCATGCCCGCAACCTTGCGCAGGCTGCCGCTCAGCCCTCGATTCGTCTGGTCGTATACGAATCCGAGGCGCACACTCACGCCGCCCATCGCTGCGACGTGCCGCTCGACGGCCAGCTTCCCGCGGCCATATTCGCTTCGGCACCCATCGAATGCGCTCAGTGACGACAGGAAGAGCGTGTGCGGAACACCACACGCGCGTGCCTGCTCGAACAGCGCGGTCGATTGCGCATCAGGCCAGTTCTTGTGCGCTGGCCAGCGTGGCCACGCGATGCGCGTGCGCCATCACGGCGAACGTGACGGTGGTGGCCGGAATGCTGGGAAGCGCCGAGGCATCGACGAGATGCACCCGCTCGAAACCGAACGGGCGCGCCAGCAGGTCCGACGAGTGCGGCACACGCTCCCGTCGCATGGGATAACTGGCGCCGACGTGAAATCCGCGGCCCGGCTTCGAATGCTGGATGAGCGGCGTCATCGCGATGGCCTTCAGCGCGACGGCGTCCCGCATCAGCTTCCGGCCCACGCGCGCTGCAAGCCTGCGCACTTCGGCGCCATCGTCGTTCGACCCGATCCGGACCACCACGCCCCGGGTGCCGTCGCGGTCCACCTGCAGGGAGAACCCCGGTGAGTGTCGCGAGTGCAAGTATCCACCACAGACCAGCATCCGTGCCGCCAGCGCGCGCCAGAACGGCGGTGCGACGTTGCCGAATGGGCCGCCCGCAAAGCGGAGCGCTTCTTCCATCAGGTCGTTGTACGTGTACACGCTGAGGTGCACGAACGCGGGAGAGATCGCTGCGTCGCGGATCAGGATGTACGCCTGTGCCATCGTGTGGAGCGCTTCGGCGGCGAGATCGGAGACGCCGCGCATGCGCACCAGCGGCATCAGGAAGTACGGGCTGTCGCGCACCGTGATCGGCGTGCCGTACTGCCCCTGGCTGCGCAGCATCAGGGCGGTGCTCGGAATCACGCCTGCGCCGACGAAGACGCGCTGAGCTGTCGTCTCGCGGCGGGCCCCGGTGATCCGATCGACGCCGCCGATGCGGACCAGCGCGCCCTCCTCACGCAACTCCTCGACGACGAAGTCACCGACGTACTCGAAGTTCGGCAGTGCCTGCAGGTGACGGAGCGTCGATGCCGCGCTGTAGATCAGGCCATAGGGACAGCCGTAGAGGCACATGCCGCAATAGGCACAGGGGGCGGCTCGTACGGCCAGACGCGATCGTCCGACGGTGATGCCGGCTCGTGCGAGCCGAGCCCGCGCGCGCTGCGCATCATCGAGAAAGGCCTGTCCTTGGTGACTCGGCCGGAGATCGCCGACCTGTTCGCTGTGCAGCGGGAACTGCGGCTCGAGAGAATCGCGCGCGCCTGCCAGCGGCACGAACGACAGCACCGCGCGATAGTGCGCATCGAGATCCGCGGCAGGAAACGGCCAGTCGGCGATGTCGTCACGATGGAACGGGAGCATGCCCGCGCCCCAGACGGTGCTCAACCCGCCGCGCGCGAAACTCGGCTTCACATCAGCGCCCTGCAGTTCGACGCGCCACGAGTCGTCGTACATGTCGAATGGATACGTCGAGCCGAACGCGCGCTTGAGCGGAATACCGCCCTTCGTGACTTGCGAGCCGTCGCGCAGGCGCGCCACGTCATCCGCCTGCCACTCGGCAGGCGCGGTGGCGCCAAGCCGTGCCACGACCTGCTGGCGCTCCGGCTCGAGACTGATTCCAGCATCGAGCAGGCGGACCCGGACGCCACGCGCCGTGAGGGCCATCGCGGCCGAGATGCCCGCGGGGCCGGAGCCGATCACGCAATACGTATCTGAATCGGCGGCAACCATGTGCTTCCGTGCGGATGAGTGTCGGCGCGTGCGTGTTGCGCGCGGGTGGCGTCGCCACCCGACATCGCGCCGACCGTGTGACGTGCCTTCACGCCCGTCGTCGCGAGGGCACTGTGCCGAGACCAGAAACTAGCAGGTTGCTGAAACAGTAGCCCGATTGTGCCGGGCTGGCGCTCGGGCAGGGCGCGATGGTCTCGCCGGACGGCCTAGCGGGTCGCCGCGAGCGGGTTCAGCCACTGCAGGGACCGGAACCGCGCGAAGTCCGAGTCGGTGGAGCACAACTCGGCCGCGTGCTCGATGGCCAGCGCGGCGAGATGGGCATCCGTCGTGAGGTTCCCCGCCGTGCCGGCCTCGAGCAAGAGGCGGCGCAGCACGCGCCAGTGGTCGTCACCTGGCGCGAGCGGTGTGACGGCGGGCTGCGCGAGCCAGGCGTCTACGGTCGCGCAGGCTTGGGCGACCGTCAGGGGTGCGGCGAAGACGCGCGCGTTGGTGGCCAGCCGCAGGAAGCCGAGCACCACGACCCACGGCAAGGCGACGGGCTCCTCGCCGCGCAGTGTCTCCGCGAGCCAGCGCGCGGCGCGCGCGTGCTGCGGCGCCTGGGTGTTGGTTGCGTAGAGGAGGATGTTGAGATCGAGGAGCTTCATGTCGTGCGCGGCCGTCAGCGCCGTTCGTCGAGTTCGCGCCGGACGGCGACGTCCTCGAGCGCATCCGCGAGGGCGAGGGCGCGATCGAGATCGATGCCGACCTGCGGGGCCCCCATGGCAAAGCGGGGCAGCGGCCGCACCCGCGCCGCCTTGGCCGGCTCGGGCTTGAGGCCACGCCGGAGCGCCAGATCGAGCAGCGCCTTCACGGAGACGCCGCGGCGGAGCGCCTCGGTGCGGAGCCGCCGCAGGAGGTCGGGTGCGATGTCCACGGTGGTGCGCATCGGATGATGCTAGCGCATCATTGTGCTCGCATCAAGTCATCATCCTGGTGTCCAGCCCGATACGACCCTGCTCGCGTCAATAGCGGGAGGTCCTCGTCGTCCAAGGGCGTGAAGAAGGCGATCGAGACGGGCCCGCGTCCCCGCGCCCGCGCATCCTCCACCAACGGTGCCTCGTCCTAGCTGGGCATTGCACGGAGGTTCGGCCGACCGCGAGGTCGCGCTCGCCGGTCAGTGTGCAGATGGCCGCGGTGAGGGTGCGGGCGGCGAAAGGGCATTAGCTTCGTCCATCGTGCCTGCGCTCCCACTGGGCTCCGTCTCCCCTTCATGACTCCCGACCTCAACGCGCTGAGCGGCGCGCTCGCGGGACGATATGCCATCGAGCGCGAGCTCGGGCAGGGCGGCATGGCCACCGTGTACCTGGCGCGTGACCTCCGCCACGCGCGATCCGTGGCCATCAAGGTGCTGCTGCCGGAGCTCGCGGCCGCCCTCGGGAGCGAGCGCTTCCTGCGCGAGGTGGCGGTGACCGCCCGCCTGTCGCATCCGCACATCCTCCCGCTGCTCGACTCCGGGGAGGCCGCGGGCACCCTCTTCTACGTGATGCCGTTCGTGGCCGGCGAGACGCTGCGTCATCGGCTCGATCGGGAGAAGCAGCTGCCGGTGGACGACGCGCTCGCGATCGCCCGCGAGGTGGCCGACGCGCTGGACTATGCCCACCGCCAGCACGTGGTGCACCGCGACATCAAGCCGGAGAACATCCTGCTCGAGGATGGTCACGCGGTCGTCGCCGACTTCGGCATTGCGCGCGTCATGGATGCCTCTGCCTCGCAGGCGCTCACGGGCACCGGCCTCGCCATCGGCACGGCGGCGTACATGAGCCCGGAGCAGGCGTCGGGGATGTCCGACGTCGACGGTCGCAGCGACATCTACGCGCTCGGTTGCCTCCTGCACGAGATGCTCGCGGGACAGCCGCCGTTCACCGGGCCGGTCGCGCAGAGCGTCATCCGCCAGCACGTCACCGCCGACCCGCCGAACCTCACCGACATGCGCGGTGCGGTGCCCCCCGCGGTGAGTGCGGTCGTGCGTCGCGCCCTCGGCAAGAGCCCGGCCGACCGCCAACCCACGGCCCGGGTGTTCGCCGTGGAACTCGCGGGGGCGGTGCAGGGCGCGGCGACCTCGGGGCCGAGCGTCGCGGCGGCACCGGCATCGCGCGCGCGGCGGCGCGCGCTCGTCGCGGGCGGGATCGCGCTGCTGCTCGCCGTCGGCGCCTTTGCGGCGCGCGACCGCCTGTGGCGCCGCAGTCCGAGCGGCGCCGCGCAGCTCACGCGCCTCGTCGTGCTCCCATTCGAGAACATCGGCAAGGCCGAAGACGCGTACTTCGCCGACGGGGTGACCGAGGAGATCGCGAGCCGGCTCGGGCAGGCCCCCGGGGTGGCCGTCATCGGGCGCGCCACGGCCGCGCAGTACAAGGGCGCCGCCACGTCGCTGTCCACCATCGGTACCGAGCTCGACGTGCAGTACGCGCTCACCGGCACCGTGCGCTGGAGCGACGAGCCGGCGGGGCGCCGGGTGCGCATCACCCCGCGGCTGCTGCGCGTGTCGGATCAATCGCAGCTGTGGACCGATCGCTACGACGCCGTCTTCACCGATGTCTTCGCGACGCAGGGGCGCATCGCCGCCGAGGTGGTGAGTGCGCTCGGGATCACGCTCGGCAATCGCGACGCGGTGCGCGACAGCACGCCGCCCACGCGCAACGTCGCCGCGTACGAGGAGTACGTGCGCGGCAACTCGTTGCTGGCGCAGTGCACGATTCTGCCGTGCAAGCGGGCGGTCGAGGCCGCCGCGCGGTTCGAGGTGGCGGTGCGCCTCGATCCCGACTTCGCGGCGGCGTGGGCGGGGCTCGCGCTTGCGTGGCCCGCATCGGGGTCCGCCGAGAGCGCCGACATGGATCGGGCGGCGGTCGCCGCGGAGCGTGCGCTGGCGCTGGCACCGCAACTGGCGGAGGCGCATGCCGCGGCCGCCCGCGTCGCGTACGCCTCACGCAAGGACGACGCCAAGGCGGAGGGTGAGTTCCAGAAGGCGCTGGCGCTGCAGCCGTCGCAACCCGACGCGCTTCGCGGCCTCGGCCTCCTCTATCGGCGGCAGGGCGAACTGGAGCGTGCGGTGGACCTGCTGCTCCGCGCCGCCGTGCTCGATCCACGCAACCGCCCCGCGCAGTATGACCTCGGCGTGACCTACCAGCGCCTGCGCCGCTATGACGAGGCCGAACGGTTCCTCGAACGTGCCATCGCGCTCAGTCCGTCGGACCAGAACCAGCTCCAGCGACTTGCGATCCTCAAGCTGATGCGCTCGGGTGACGTGGCAGGCGCGCGCCAAGTGCTCGCGCGAGCTCCCGATCCGTTCATGGCGATGGCGAAACTGCCGGAGATCCCCGGCTACCTCGAGATGGCCGCCGTCCTGTGCGATGGGTGTGCCGCTGCGGCCAACGATCGGCTTCGCGCGCTGGGGCCCGTGCCGCGAGACTCCGCTCCGCATCCAGAGGCATGGGATTGGCGTGGCCGGCTCGCGGGGCTGGCGGGTCACGGTGGCGACGCTCGGGCTGCGTTCGATTCAGCGGTGAACCGGGCGCAACGCCAGATCGCGATGACGCCGAACGCGACCGACGGGTTCGAGCCGCAAGCGAGCCTCGCCGAGTTGGCCGCACACGCCGGTCGTCGAGAGGTGGCCCTGAAGGCCGCGCGCGAGGTACTCCGCTTGCTGCAGGTGTCTCCGAACGGCACGTGGGGACCCGACGCGATCAATACCGCGGCTGAGGTCTTCGCCGTGTTCGGCGAGGACTCGGCGGCCATCGAGAACCTTGATCGCGCGCTGACGCTGCCGGCGCATGTCTCGGCCGCGCTCGTGCGCATCAACCCCGTGTGGGCGCGATTCCGCGGGGTCAGCGCCTTCGAGCAGATGCTGGCCCGGCACGAGCGACCGGCAGCGCGGTAGGGACGGCGAGGCGGGCACACGGCGCTGCCGCGGCGCTGCCGCGGACGGGAGGAGCGCCATCTGGGTGGCGCCAGGCGTCAGCGCTTCCGCCCCGCCGCCTTCTTCTTCGCGTCCTTCGCCTTCTGCTGCCGCCCCTTCACCGCGGCCACGATCAGCGCCTTGAGCGCCTTCTCGTCCACATCGGCCAGCCGCTTGATGTGCACGCAGCCCCCCTTGAGCTTGGCCGGCGCGATGGCCGCGAGCTTCTCCTTGAACCCGTCGGCGCTCCGCAGGTTGTAGAGCACGATGTCCTGCGCGCGCGAGGCGAAGGCCATGAGCGGCCAGTCCATGGTCGAGCCGTCGGCGTACAGCACCGGCTCGTTGCCGAAGCCGATGATCGCGTCGCCCCACATCACCGGCTTGGCTGTCGTGGCCCCCTCGAGCATGCGGGCGATCGCCTCGCAGTCGGCGCGGCGTTCGGCGGGCAGCTGGGCCGCGAGGTGCTTGGCCACGGAGGCGGTGGTGGGGCGGGTCTTGGCTTCGGCCATGCGTGCGAATCCTCCGGTTGGGTCCGGTTCAGGGCACCGCGGAGGGGTTGACTGGCTGCTCCTGCAACTGCGCCGCCTTGGTCACCAACTCCACCACTCCGCGCTCGGTCAACGCTCACCCCCTGGCGTTCGAACAGGAATACGCCGCACACTCCATTGCCGCAAGAAGACCCAACCCCAACGGCTCTACTGAACCGGGTCAAATTCAAGTTCAGTACAGCAATCGGCCCGCCTGGTCACCATGACCGAGCGGGCCGATCGCCATCATCATCGTGCCGTGCGCGCTATGGCACCACGCGGGCCGCCTCGATCGGCTTGAGCCCACGGTCCTTCAACATCTTGTTGATCTTGGGCAGTTCGATCTGCACCCACTTCTCGAAGCTCTTGTTCACGTCGCCCAGCTCGCGGCTGATCGACCCGGCGCGTTCCACCTGCATCTCCGACGGGCGTCCTTCATACCCGACGACGCTGCCGTAGAGCTCCGCGAGGTTCTCGCGCAGCCGTTCTTCACCGGTGATCATGCCGCCTTCCTTGGTGGCCACGATCTTCTTGCGCATCGTATCGACCGTGGCGGATCCCTTCTGCAGCGCGGCCAACAGCGAATCGCGCTGCGCGAGGCCCGTGCCACGATTCTCCAGATTGCCGCGCATGTCGTTCATCCCCTCGACCACCGACGACATCTCGTTCATGAGGTCGTAGAGCGTGATCGACAGCGCGAACTGCGCCTTTCGATCGTCGGCCGAATGCGACGTCCGCGGATCGCCCGTCACCCGCAGCGTCGTCGACGTCACCAGGTCGCCCTCCGTGAGCTTGACCGAGTACTTCCCCGGAAGGAATCGCGGCCCCACCACGAAGGCGGCCGACGCGGCCGTCGGCACGCGCGGCGGCGCCATGCGCATGGACCACGCCGTGCGGCTGAGCCCGCGACGCTTCCCCGCCGGCAACGTCTGCACGAGCTTGCCGGTGGAATCGAAGACCTCGAGCTTGAGGTCGCCAAAGATGTGCCGACGCTGCAGGTAGTAGCTGATGATCGCGTCACCCGGCGGGTTCTGTCCAACGAACTCCGCGTCGCCGTTCGCCCAGCCGCCGAAGGAGTTCATCGCCTGCACCACCGGCTTGGTTTGCACGAACGCCGCGGCCTGGCCCGTCGCACCCGCCGCGAGGTTCCGGAGCGGCGTGATGTCGTCCACGATCCAGATGCCGCGACCGTGGGTGCCGATGACCAGATCGTCGTCGCGCGCATGCACCACCAGATCGCGCACCGCGACCGACGGCATGTTGCCACCCTTGTAGCGCGCCCACTGCCGGCCACCGTCCACGGAGATCCACAGGCCGAACTCGGTGCCCAGGTACAGCAGGTTGGCGTTGACCAGGTCTTCCTTGATGACGTGCGCATAGCCACGCACCGGCGAGCCAGCGGCGATGAGCGACGTCCAGGTCTTGCCGAAGTCGACGGACTTGTATGCATGCGGCGCCATGTCGCCGTCATTGTGCCGATCGAACGTGGCGTAGATGGTCCCGACCGCAAAATGACCAGGCTCCACGCTGGAGACCCACGAGTTCTTCGGCAGCCCGGCGATATTGCCAGTGACATTCGTCCACTGCTTGCCGCCGTTGCGCGTCACCTGCACGTTGCCGTCATCCGTTCCCACCCACACGACCATCGAATCCTTCGGCGACTCGCCGATGGCATAAATGGTGGTGTGCATCTCGGCGCTCGAGTTGTCCACCGTGATGCCACCGGACAGCTCCTGCATCTGCTTGGCGGGATCGTTGGTGGTGAGGTCCGGCGAGATGCGGTCCCACGACTGCCCCCGATTGCGCGACCGGAACAGGTACTGCGAGCCCAGGTAGAGCGTGCCGCTGCGCGACGGGCTCAGGTGAATGGGCGTGTTCCAGTTGTAGCGCAGCTTCCCCTCCCCGAATCGCGGGAGCGGCTTGATGTCGCGGATCTCGTGCGTCTTCATGTTGATGCGGCCGATATTGCCCCCCTGGGCCTCGGCGTACGCATAGGTGGGATCCTTGGGATCGGCGAAGACCCAGAATCCGTCGCCGCCATAGAGGTTCTCCCACTGGCTCTTCGCGATGCCGCCCGGGAACTGCGAACGCCCCACCCACGAGCTGTTGTCCTGCAGGCCACCGTACACCTTGTACGGCGTGTCCATGTCGGTGCTCACGTGATAGAACTGCGAGATCGGCAACGTCTCCGACTTCCACCACTTGTCGCCGCCGTCGTACGACGTCCACATGCCACCGTCGTCCGCGAGGATCAGGTGATCGGTGTTCTTCGGATCGATCCAGATATCGTGCGCGTCACCATGCGTGCTGCCGCCCACGCCATTGAACGTGGCGCCGCCGTCGTTGCTCATGATCAGCCCGCCGTCGGGCTTGAACAGACGGTTCTCGTTCCTGGGGTCGACGATGAGGTTCGCGAAATAGAACGGACGCCAGAGCATGTTCTGACTGCGATCACGCAGTTCCCACGACGCGCCGCCATCCTCTGACCGATAGAGCCCGTTCATGGGCGGTACCGCTTCGATGAACGCGTACACGACGTTCGGCTTGGACGGCGCGACCGTGACGGCCACGCGTCCCCACGGACCCGCCGGCAGCCCCTTCGTGCTCTTGCTGTCGAGCGCCGTCCAGGTGGCGCCACCATCCGTGGTCTTCATCAGTGCGCTGCCACTCGGCGCGTCGGGGCCGTCGCCACCCGAGCGGAACGTCCATCCCTTGCGACGGAAGTCCCACAGTCCGGCGTACAGCGTGCCCGGCGCGGTGGGGTCCATGGTCATCAGCGAGCAGCCGGTGGACGCGTTCGGTCCGCCAAGCACCTTGCTCCACGACTTGCCCCCGTCGATGGTCTTGTAGACGCCACGGTCGTTGCTGTCACTCCATAGCTTGCCCGGGACGCACGCGTACACCGTGCTGCTGTTCGTCGGGTCGATGAGGATCTTCGAAATGCGCTCCGACTCCGGAAGGCCCATGTTCGTCCACGTCTCGCCGGCGTCGGTGCTCTTGTAGATGCCATTGCCGATCGACACGCTGTTGCGCGTCCACGGCTCGCCGGTTCCCGCCCAGATGGTCCTGGGATTCCTGGGGTCAAGGGCGAGCGCTCCAATGGACTGCACGTCCTGCTTGTCGAAGACCGCCTTGAACGTCGTGCCCGCGTTGGTGGACTTCCAGATGCCACCGCTCGCAGCGCCCACGTAGATCGTGAGGCGGTCGCCTTCGTGCTGCACGGCGAGCGCGGCAATACGGCCGCTCATCACCGCCGACCCGATGTTGCGAGCGCCGAGGCCCGACGTGACTTCAGAGTCGACAGCCGCCGACAGCATGACGCTCGTGCCGGGAAGAGGCGCAAATGCCGGCGCGGCCAGCGTGCGCGGGTTCGTCCCGATGGTGCCGGCGGTGGCCGCGGCGGCCTCGGCCGAGGTGACCATCTTGGCGCCGATGGCTGGCTTCGCAAAACGCTCGTCCGGGAGCACGGCGTTGACCGTGATGCGCTCCCACACGTACTGCTGCTTGTCGGCGCTGGAACTCCCCTTGGCGCCAATGCCCGTGGAGAACGGGAAGAGCACGCCGGAGACTTCCTTGTAGTTGCCCAGCTCCACTTCGAAGTAGCTCTCGGCGCCGCGCACCGTGCGCTTCACTTCGTACTTGATGGGGACGCACGACTCCGCGTCCAGATAGTAGGTGCGCTCATCGCCGTTGCTGGCCAGCGTGACGCGAAGCTTCCAGACTTTCGTGCCTTCGATCTGGTCGGTGCCAAGCAGTTCGACCGTGTTGCCGCGCGCCTTGTAGTCGAAGAGCGGGTCATCGAACTCGGAATCCTCGATGATGCCCTTGAGCTCGCCTTCGCCCAGCGTCTCCGGGTCCTTCTTGCCGCCGAAGGGCTGGATCTGCCAGCCGGTCTTGCCGTCGTAGCTGGTGACGCCGGTCATGCCGCCGAAGCCGAATTCTTCGCGCACCTTGTTCGGGCGCTTGAACTCATTGGCCACGGCGGCCTCGAAGCCGCCACCGCCGTAGAACTTGCCGCTCTTCCGAACGGTCTGGACGGCGCGCAGGCGGTCCGTCCCGCCGATGCGTTGGGCGTACTTGGCGATGATGTCGTCAGCGGTGGGGACGGACTGCGCTGACAACAGGGCAGGCCCCGCCAAGACGAGGGCGAACAGGGAGAGGAACAGCTTTCGCATCAACGGACTCCGGTAGACGTGGCGCATTGCCCTACGGATGGGGGTGCGCACCGGTGCCAGCGCCGGCCCCCGAAGGCTAGAACTGGCACTTTTCCCTTGCGAAAGCAAATCAGGCGGTCTCGGAGTCTGCCTGGGTCACGCCGAGCGTGATCAGTGTGCGGATGTTGCCGCTCTCCGCGCCGCCGAACCCGTGCTCACGTTGTCGGGGCACATCAGCACCCGTTCGTCGGTCAGCGCGTCCGGAACCGGCGTGGGTTCGCGCTCACTTGGCGGGCGCCTTCACGATCGTCTTCGGCGCCGGCGACGGCGGCAGCGACTGCAGCCGGCGCTTGAACGTCTTGAACGCGTCCGAGTCCACCTGGAGGTTGCGGAGCTGTGCCGCGGGATAGGCCGCGATCTGCTTCGTCGTCGCCTCGATGCGCGCCTCCTCCAGCGGATGCGTCGCGAAGAACGCGTCCACCGCCGACGGGTTCGACTTCCGCTCGGAAAGCAGGATGCCGAACATCTCCGGGATGCCGCGTGGATCGATGTGCGCCTTGACCAGCGTCTTCACTCCTTCGTCGTCGGCCTGCGCTTCGTCCTGGCGGCTGAAGCTGGCGAAGAGCGCGCTCCCGCCGACGTTGATCGCGGCCTGCCCCGCGGAACTCTCGCACACCTTGGTGAGGGTGCAGAGCGCCACCAGGCCGCCGTTCACGCCTTGCGACTGCTGCATCTGCTGCACCGTGTGCCGCAGCGTCACGTGGCCGATCTCGTGGCCCATCACCCCCGCGAGCTGGTCCATCGTCGTCACGCGCTCGATGAGTCCGCGGTTGACGTAGATCCATCCGCCCGGGACCGCGAAGGCGTTCACTTCCTTGGAGTCCACGACGGCGAAGTGCCACGCGAGCTGGCGCGCATCGGTCAACGACGCGAGCTGGTTGCCGAGCGAATTGATGTAGCGGTTCACCTCGGCGTCGCGCACGATCGGCAGCTGCGAGTCGATCTGCGCGGCATACGAGCTGCCCATCGCCACTTCCTGCTGCTGCGAGATGGCGCAGCCGGCGGCGGTCAGCAGTCCCGCGCCGACGAGGACGAAGCGCAGGTTGGCGCCGAGCATGGGGGCGGAGCGACGCATCGTCGGGAGCGAAGGAGGTGAGCACGGCAGGCCGGACGGGCGCCGGTCATCCGTGCAGGTTAGGCTCGCTCGTCAGACGCGACCACCGCGCAAACGGCGTACGCCGATTGACGGGGAGTCGGGGCTGATGCTGTCGCCGGCGCGCGGGCCGCCGGCGGATCCGGCCTCCTATCGACCGAACGACGAGTGCCGCGCGAAGTACGACAGCACCCCGATGAGCAGTAGCACGCCGATGCCCAGAAAGAGGACGCTGACGTTGCCTTCGCCGGGCTCCAGCACCGCCTCGTCCGGGTCGTCCGGGTCGTAGTACACCTTCACGGGCGTCCCCTTGGGGTATCGCAGCACCCAGCGCAGGGCCCGGCTCGAGTCGCTCGAGCCGAACTCGGCCTCGAAGCTCATGCGCGTCCCGATGCGCTCGTGGCCCACGTGGTACCGGTAGCGCACGGCGGCCCGCGCGTAGGACTCGCGCCTGCTGACGCGCACCGCCTCGGTCTCGGACGAGAGCACCTCGCCCGTCACGGAGCGCCAGGCGCGTGCCTTCCGCCCGCGTATCACGCTCCTCGCCCCCGAGCGGGTGAAGGCAAGGCCGATCACGGCGATGCCCGCAGCGACGAGGTCCGCATTGGTCATCGCCTACCATGGCGCGGCCCGGTCGGATTCGCAACCAGCGCGTGGGCCGCCCCGGGCGGCGCCCGCCTGGACGGCCGCGTCGACTGGCTCGAGGCTCACGACAAACTCACGGAGGGCGCCACCATGGACGCCGCCTGCGTCTCCGCCTTTCTCACGACCATCATTGCTACGTCATGGGCGCGGGCACGTACGAGACCGCACTCGGCTTCGAGTCCAGAACGGCCTGCCGCAAACCATGGCTGAGTTCGATTGGGAAAACCTCGTCACGCTCGAGAGCATCGAGCGCGTCGAGGTCTACTCGGCAGCCAACGTCCCGTTCCAGTTCCGACCCAGCGGCAGCAGTTGCGGCAGCGTGCTCAGCTGGACGACGAAGGACCGCTACGCGCCCCCCCCGCACGCGCGCTATCGGCGGACTTGCTGCGTCACCCAGTCCGCCATCGCGTCGAAGTAGCCGGGGGCATAGCGTGTTCGCACCCGTCGGCCAGCGCGGATCGCGAACTCGATGATCCCGTGGTCCGCGCCCGGAAAGATGCGCGTCGTCACCGGCTTCCCCTCCCGTTCCAGTCGCGCGAGCACCGCGATCGTCGGCCCGGTCGGCGCCTCGATGTCCTCGCCGCCGAGGAGCCAGAGCATCGGGATGTCGAGCGCCTCGAGCGTCGGCACGGGATCGTAGAACGGATCGATGAAGGTCTCGAACATCTTCGGCACGACGACCTTGGCTTGGGCCAGGCCCATCTTGAGCATCGAGCCGGCCCACGTTTCCATCTGCGGCAGCTCGGCGAGCCAGCGGCGGTCCCGGTACTGAGCCAGCTTCGACTCGATCTCGCCCCATCCATCCGCGAACTTGTGCTCGGCCGAGCGGTGGATCGATGCGTTGAGTTCCTCGAACTCGCGCACGTCCTGATCGCCGAAGCCACGCTCCCGCAACTTGAGCGGCGCCTCCAGGCGGTCCTCTTCCGATACTGACATCGCCATGCCGTATCCCACGAGCACGAATCGTACGCGGGGATCCTTGCGCGCCGCCAGCGGTGCTACCCATCCGCCCTGGCTGTAGCCGGCCAGCCCGATGCGCGTCGGGTCGAGCGTGGCGTGCGTGCGAAGCAGGCGCGTCGCGGCGGCGACGTCATCGGAGAGCGTGCTGAAGAGCTGCAGGTACTGCCCGCCGGAGCGCCCCGTGCCGCGCTTGTCGAAGACGAACATCGCCACCCCGTGCGCGGCGAAGAAGTACGGATCCCAGAGCCGATCCACCGACGCGGTGGCATCCGATCCGTGTACATAGACGACGACCGGCCACGGACCCGCCCCCGCCGGACGGACCAGCTTGCCGAAGAGCGACACGCCACCGCTCGTGAAGCGCACCGTGTCCTCCTCGAACGAGACCCGGACGCCGCGACGCGGCGGCTGGTCGGGCGCGCGCACCTCGAGCGTCGTCACTCCACGCGTCGTGGTCTGACTCGCGTAGCGCCAGTCTGCCGGAGCGGAGCCGCTCCACGCTGAAGAGGACTGGAATCGCGTGGAGTCGTTCTGGCGCAGCTGGTGCGCGGCGCCACTCGCGAAGTCGACGTAACGCCATCCGGTGTCGCTGGCATCGGCGCGATAGAGTGCCGCGATCCGGCCGTCGGGAAACCGGTACGCACCCGCCAGCTGCGGCGCCGATGCTGGCCCCCACTGCCCCTGTGCCAGGGTGGCGCGCGCCATCAACAGCGTGAGGAGCACGAGCGAGCGCGTCGGGCAGGACTTCGCGAGCTGGAACATCGGCATCTCCCGGAGAAGCAAGGGATGCCATCCGTACGCAGACGTCGCACCGGAGATTCAGGATGGTGCGCGATCGCCTGGCGTCCCCGCGCGCGGACAGTGCGCCGTGAGGGCGCGAAACTCCGTCGTCCTCGTCGTGCTCGACGAGCGCCTCGATCGCCGGCTGGTTGGCGGGCTCGGGGGCTGAGGCGCGGGGCGCCCGCACTTCCCGACGCCCCGTCGGCGCGCACATAGCTTCCGGAGGACATGATCGAAAGCCTCCGCGCGAGTCCGCTGCTGCTGCTCTTCGCCGTCGCCGCGATCGGCTACCCGCTCGGTCGCCTGCGCATCGGGCGCAGCAGCCTCGGCATCGCGGCCGTGCTCTTCGTCGGCCTCGCGTTCGGCGCGCTCGACCCCGCGCTGCAGTTGCCGGAGATGGTCTACCAGCTCGGCCTCGTGCTCTTCGTCTACACGGTCGGCCCCAGCAGCGGCCCCGCCTTCTTCGACGCCCTGCGCCGCAAGGGAGCCCGGGACAACCTGTTCGTGGTCGTGATGCTCCTCGTCGCCGCCCTGCTCACGATCGCATCGCACCAGGCACTCGGGCTCGGCGCCGGACAGACCGCGGGTCTCTTCACCGGCGCCCTCACGAACACGCCCGCGCTCGCCGCCGTGCTCGAGTATCTCAAGCTGAACGCGGCACCGGGGCTCGGCCGGGAGTCGCTCGACTCCCCCATCGTCGGCTACTCGATCGCGTACCCGATCGGCGTGCTCGGCGTGATCACCGCGATCGCGGTCGCGCAGCGGCTCTGGCGCGTGGACTACCGGCGTGAGGCGCATGCGCTGCGCGACCTGGGCGCCACGCGGGCGCCGCTGGTGAGCCGCACCATCCGCGTCGTGCGGCGCGACGGGCGGACCGAATCCGCCGCCGCACTCGCGAAGCGGAGCGACTGGCACGTCCGGCTCGTCCGCCTGCAGCGAGGGGGCGAGCTCTCGCTCGTCGACGAGGGCACGGTCCTCCGCGACGGCGATCGCGTCAGCACGGTCGGCGAGGTCGACGACATCGACCGGCTCACGGCGTTCCTCGGAGTCGAGGAGGACAACGCGCTCGAACTCGACCGCGGCACGCTCGACTTCCGGCGCGTCTTCGTCTCGGCGCCACGCGTGCTTGCCCGCCGCATCGGTGATCTCGACCTGCGGCGGCGGTTCGGCGCGACCGTGACGCGCGTGCGCCGCGGCGACGTCGACTTCCTCGCGACCGACGACACCGTGCTGGAGCCGGGCGACCGCGTGCGCGTCGTCGCACCGCGCGACCGGATCGAGCAGCTCAACGAGTTCTTCCGCGACTCGTATCGCCACCTGAGCGAGATCGACGTCCTCACGTTCAGTCTCGGGCTCGTCGGCGGGCTGCTGCTCGGTCTCCTCCCCGTGCCGCTCCCCGGCGGCGGCGCCTTCCGCCTCGGCATCGCCGGCGGACCGCTCCTCGTCGCGCTCGTCGTGAGCAAGCTCGACCGCACCGGGCATCTGGTGTGGAGCCTCCCGTACGGCGCCAACATCACGCTGCGGCAGTTCGGCCTCCTGCTCTTCCTCGCCGGCATCGGCACGCGCGCCGGCGACGCCTTCCTCACGACGCTCCTGAGCCGCGGCGGCCTCGCGCTCCTCGCCGCGGGCTTCGCCATCACCGTGACGACCGCGGTGCTCACGCTGTTCATCGGCTACCGGCTGCTCAAGGTGCCGATGAGCCTGCTCGTCGGGATGCTCGCGGGGCTGCAGACGAATCCCGCGGTGCTGAGCTACGCGACCGAGCAGACGGGCAACGACGTGCCGAACGTCGGCTATGCGACGGTCTATCCCGTGGCGATGATCACCAAGATCATCCTCGCGCAGTTGCTGGTGGCGCTGCTCGCCTGAGCGCCGCCACCGCGCCGCGACCTCGACTGATCCGGCGGTTTCCCCGTTCGGAGTGCGGCACGGTGTAAGCTTCGTCATGGCGATTCGCACGGGGACGCCCCCTCCCCTCAAACCGCCGTGGTCGGGATGAACACCCTCTTCTCACGGCGCGCGATCCCTCGGCGCCCGCCGCCGAGCGTGGAGGACGTGTACGCCGGCCCCATCCGCGGCGAGCTCCTCGGCGCCGAACGCCTCGCGGACCGCGCGCGGGGACTCGCGAAGGCACAGCAGGCGATCCACGAGCGGCGCAAGCGCCGCCTGCGCGAACCGCCCGCGCGATTGCTCATCCGGCTGGCGCAGACGCGCCGGATCCTCGAAGGCGCCGAAGTGCGCCTCACCGCCGCCGCTCAGCGCGGCACCGACATCGGTCCCGCCGGCGACTGGTTCCTCGACAACTTCCACGTCGTGCGCGAGCACGCGAGCCAGGTGCATGAGAGCCTGCCGGAAGACTACTTCCGCGAACTCCCGATCCTCACGCACGGCACGCTCGCCGCGTATCCGCGGGTGTATGAGATCGCGATCACGCTGATCTCGCACGCGGAGGCGCGCATCGACCTCGACAACGTCGATGTCTTCGTCGGCGCCTTCCAGGAGCGCCTTGTCCTCTCGCTCGGCGAACTCTGGGCGGTGCCGGCGATGCTGCGGCTCGGCCTCATCGAGAGCGTGCGCCGGATGACGCTCCGGACGCTCGAGCGGCTCGACGAGATCGAGGCGGCCGACAAGTGGACCGCACACATCCTCTCGCGATCGGCGCTCGGACAGGACGCGATGCGCGGCGCGATCGCCGAGTTCGTCGAGGAACGGCACGTGCTCACCCCGACCTTCGTCTCGCGGTTGCTGCAACAGTTGCGTGCCTCGGCCGGGGCGGTGCCGCCGCTGGTGGGGATCGAGCAGTGGTTCGCCGAGGAGGGGTTCGGCCCCACCGAGGCCGCCACGCGCGCCGCCGAACGGCTCGCGATGACGACGCACGTGATGGCGAACAGCATCATGAGCTTGCGGAGCATCGGCCCGCGCGACTGGAGCCGCTTCGTGGAGCGCCAGAGCGCGGTGGAGCGCGAGCTGCGCGGCGATCCGTCGGGCGACTATCCGCACATGACCTTCGCCACGCGCGACACCTACCGGCACGCGGTCGAACGGATGGCGAAGCACGCCGGCGCCACCGAGGTGCAGGTGGCCCAGCGCGCGGTCGCGCACGCGCGCGGCTTCGCGGACGACCCGCGATTGAGCCACGTGGGCTACTGGCTCGTCGATCGTGGCGTGGGGGCCTTCGAGGCCACCATCGGGTACGCCGCGCCGCGCCCGTTGCGGGTGCGGCGCTGGCTGCGCCGGCAGCCCAATCTCGTCTACACCTCGGCGATCGCGTCGGGAACGCTGGTCGCGCTCGGGCTGCTGCAGTGGGCCGCGGGCGCCGAGGCGCGCACGTCGTGGATCGTGGTGTCGGTGGTGGGGCTGCTGCTGGCGTTCGACATCGCGGTGAGCCTGATGACGCAGGCGGTGACGGCGTTCCTGCCGCCGCGCCTGCTCCCGCGGCTCGACTTCACGCAGGTGGGGATCCCCGCGGGATGTCGCACCGCGGTGGTGGTGCCGACGCTGGTGGCGAACATCCCCGAGGTGGAGGCCGCGCTCTCGGGACTCGAGGTGCAGTTCCTGGCCAATCGCCGGTCGCACCTGCACTACGCGCTGCTGAGCGACTACGCCGACGCGGCGACCGAGACCTGCCCCGACGACGCGGCGATCCTCGCGGCCGCGGTGCGCGGCGTGGAGGCGCTCAACGACCGCTACGCGCCGGTCACGCGCGACGCGTTCTATCTGTTCCACCGCGACCGGCAGTGGAACGAGAGTCAGGGCGTCTGGATGGGCTGGGAGCGCAAGCGGGGCAAGCTCGCGCAGTTCAACCGCTTCCTCCGTGGCACGGCCAACGGTGCGTTCGCGGTGACGGTCGGCAGCGTCGAGGTCCTGCGGCAGGTGAAGTACGTGATCACGCTCGACGCCGACACCGTGCTGCCGCCGGACGAGGCGCTCGCGCTTGTCGGGGCGATCGCGCACCCGCTCAACCGCGCGGTGTTCGACCCGGTGAAGAGCCGCGTCGTCGAGGGCTACGGCATCCTGCAGCCGCGCGTGAACGTCTCGCTCGCGAGCGCCCAGCGGTCGCGCTTCGCGGCGATCCACTCGGGGCATCCGGGCGTCGATCCCTACACCACCGCCGTCTCCGACGTCTACCAGGACCTGTACGGCGAGGGGAGCTACACCGGCAAGGGCATCTACGACGTCGATGTCTTCGAGACGGCGACGCACGGCCGGTTCCCCGAGAACACGCTGCTCTCGCACGACCTGATCGAGGGCAACTATGCGCGTGCGGGGCTCGTCACGGACATCATGCTGTTCGACGACTATCCGGCGCGCTACCTCACCTTCTGGCGTCGGCGCCACCGCTGGATCCGGGGCGACTGGCAGCTGCTGCGCTGGCTCACGCGCACGGTGCCGGGGCCGGCCGGCCCGGAGCGGAACCGGCTCTCGTTCCTGGCGCGCTGGAAGATCCTCGACAACCTGCGCCGCAGCACGGTGGAGATGGCGCAGCTCGTCTTCCTGCTCGCCGGCTGGCTCCATCTCACGGGCACGTCGCTGCGCTGGACGGCGCTGGGCCTGCTCGCCGTCGCCGCGCCGTGGATCATCGCGCTGACGATCGCGGTGGTGAAGCCCGCCCGGGACAAGTCGCTCCGCGCCTACTACGGGGCGGTCTGGCGCGACGCGGTGACGAGCGCCGAGCAGTTCGGGCTCACGATCGTCTTCCTGCCGCAGCAGGCCTGGCTCGCGGCCGACGCGATCGCGCGCACGCTCTGGCGACTCGCGGTCTCGCGCCGGTCACTCCTCGAGTGGCAACCGGCCGCGCTCGCAGAGAAGGCGACGCTGCACTCGTTGGGGCTCGCCTGGCGGACGATGTGGCCGGCGGCGCTCACGCCGGTGCTGTTCTTCGCCTTCGTGGCGGGCCGCGCGATCGGTCCCGACGGGCCGCAGCCCATCGGCACGGTCGCGATGCTGGTCTCGCTCGGCCTGCTCGTGGCGCTCTGGGGAATGGCGCCGTTCATCGCCCATTGGATGAGCCAGCCGCGCACGCCGCACGTGGCGCCCTTCTCCGACGCGGCGCGCGCGCGCGCGCTCGCCTATGCGCGCACGCACTGGGGCTTCTTCGCCCGGTTCGCCGACGCCTCCACCGCGTGGCTCGCCCCCGACAACGAGCAGGAGGACCCGACGCGCGTCATCGCGATGCGCACCTCGCCCACGAACATCGGCCTGCAGCTGCTCTCCACGGCGAGCGCGTACGACCTGGGGATCATCCCGATCGAGGAGATGACCGAGCGCCTCGAGCGCGCCTTCGGCTCGCTCGACCGGATGGCACGATTCCGCGGGCACTTCCTCAACTGGTATTCGCTGCCCGACCTCGCCGTGCTCGACCCCGGCTACGTCTCCACGGTCGACAGCGGCAATCTTGCCGGGCACCTGATCGCCCTGCGGCAGGCCTGCTGCGGCTTCGCCGCCGGTGCGCTCGCCACGTCGCCCAAGCTCGCGTCGCGCCTCGAGCATCTCGCCGGACGCATGGACACGATGGTGCTCGAGATGGATTTCGCCTTCCTCTTCGACGACACCACCAAGCTCTTCCGCATCGGCTTCAACACCGCCACGCACCAGCACGACGAGTCGTCGTACGACCTGCTCGCCTCCGAGGCGCGCCTCGCGAGCTTCATCGCGATCGCCAAGCATGATGTCGCGCCCGAGCACTGGTTCAGGCTGGGGCGCATGCTCACGCTCGCGCACGGACGGGCCGCGCTCGTGTCGTGGAGCGGGTCGATGTTCGAGTACCTCATGCCGCTGCTGGTGATGCGCGCCTTCCCGCAGTCCCTCCTCGGGCTCACGTACGAGGGGGCGATCGAGCGGCAGGCGCGCTACGGCGCCAAGCGCGGCGTGCCGTGGGGGATCAGCGAGAGCACGTACAACGTGCGCGACCGGCACCTCACGTACCAGTACCGCGCGTTCGGCGTCCCCGATCTCGCGCTGCAGCGCGGACTCGCGCGCGACCTCGTGGTGGCGCCGTACGCCTCGGCCCTCGCGGTGATGGTCGATCCCGAGCGCGCGCTCGCCAACCTCGCGCGGCTCGAGGCGCTGGGCGCGCTCGGCGAGTTCGGCTTCTACGATGCGCTCGACTACACCCGCCCCACCGATGACGAGTCGTACGCGACGGTGCGCACGCATATGGCCCACCACGTGGGGATGACGATCGTGGCCCTCGCCAACGCCTTGATGTCGCAGCGCTGGCAGGAGCGGTTCCACGCCGACCCGATGGTGCGCGCGGCGGCGCTGCTGCTCGACGAGCGCGTGCCGCGGCGGCTCGAGTTCCAGGAACCGCAGTTCGTCGCCACGGGGGTCTCCGCGCCCGATGCGCAGGTGGATCGGCCGGTCGTGCGCGAGTACGGCACCGTCGACACGCCGCGCCCGCATGTCGCGCTGCTGGGCCACGCCCCGATGACGGTCATGGTCACGCACGCTGGCGGCGGCTTCAGTCGGTTCGAAGGGCTCTCCGTCACCCGCTGGCGCTCCGACGGGACGCGCGACGACTCTGGGGAATTCTGCTACGTGAAGGACCTCGGCACCGGGCACACCTGGTCGTCGGGACACCAGCCCACCGGCACCATCGCCGAGAGCTATCGCGCCTCGCTCGCGACCGACCGCGTCACGATCCTCCGCACCGACGGTGCGCTCGAGACGCGCACCGAGATCGTCGTCGCCCCGGAAGACGCCGCCGAGATCCGCCGGGTTACCGTCACCAACAACAGCGGCACCGTGCGCGAGGTGGAGCTCACGAGCTTCGGCGAGATCGTCCTCGCCCCGCGTGCCGCCGACCGCGTGCATCCGGCCTTCGGCAACCTCTTCGTCGAGACGGAGTGGCATGAGTGGTGCCACACCATCACCGCCACGCGCCGGCCGCGCTCGGCGGAGGAGGCGACCGTCTGGTGCGCGCACGTGGTCGACACCGGCAAGCACCGCGTCGGCGCCGTCACGTACGAGACCGATCGCGCGCGCTTCATCGGGCGCGGTCGCTCCACCCGGGAGCCCGCCGCCCTCCAACCGGGCGGCGAACTCTCCGGTACCACGGGCGCGGTGCTCGACCCCATCTTCGCCATCCGCGTGAAGGTGCGCCTCGAGCCGGGCGAGTCCGAGTCGGTCGCCTTCACCACCATCGTCGCCACGTCGCGCGAACGGATCTTCGCCCTCACCGATCTGTACCATGGCGCCCACGCGGCCCGCCGCGCGCTCGACCTCGCCTGGACCTCCACGCAGATCGAGCTCCGCGAGCTGGGGATCTCCCCGGCCGACGCCGCCGCCTGCCAGGAACTCGCGGGCTACATCCTCTTCCCCGACAGCGTCACGCGCGCGCCGAGCCTCGGGCTCGCGCGCAACGACGGCTGGCAGCAGACGCTCTGGGCGCACGGCATCAGCGGCGACTGGCCGGTGGTGCTCGCGACGATCGACAGCGCCGAGGGGCTCGCGTCGCTGCAACCCCTGCTCACCGCGCACCGCTACTGGCGCCTGAGGGGGGTGAACGTGGACCTGCTCGTGGTGAGCAACGAGCCGCAGAGCTACCTGCAGGACCTCCGCGAACGGATCACCGCACTGTTGCTCGCCACCGACGGCTCGTCGATGCTCGACGCGTCGGGCGGGGTGCACCTCCGCAATCGCTCCGCGCTCGGCCCGGCGGACTTCGACACCATCTCGGCGGTCGCGCGGTTGAGCATCCCCTGCGATGGCCGCACGCTGGCGCGCATCGTGCGCGACGTCGAGCAGCTCACGGACGCACCGGAGTCGCCCTTCTCGGCGGAACCGATCGAGGCCATGTCGATCGAGAAGGAACGACGCCCCGCCGCGCACGCCACCGCGCTCACCCGCAGCACGGGCTCCTTCGAACGGCTGCAGTTCGAGAACGGGCGCGGCGGGCTCACCGTGGCGGGCCGGTACAGGATCCGCGTGCAGGGCGACCAGCTCCCGCCGGCGCCGTGGGCGAACGTGATCGCGAACACGCGCGCCGGTTTCGTCGTCACCGAGCAGGGCGGCGGCTTCACCTGGGCCACGAGCTCGTACTTCTATCGTCTCACGCCCTGGTTCAACGACCCGGTGAGCGACCCGGTGGGCGAGGTGCTCTACCTGCGCGACGAGGAGAACGGCGAGTTCTGGAGCGCGACGCCCGCCCCCGTGCGGCGCGGCATCGCGTACGACGTCGAGCATGGCGCCGGCCTGAGCGTCTTCCGCCACGAGCACGCGGGGATCATCACGCGGCTCACGATGGGCGTCGCCGGCGAGGATCCGGTGAAGCTCTCGATCATCCGCGTCACGAACAACAGCGGTCGTCCCCGCCGGCTCACGCTCACCTCGTACGTCAAGTGGACCCTCGGCGTGCTGCGCGAACTCACGCAGCACCGGGTGCGCACGCGCTTCGACGCCGCGCACGGCGCCGTCCTCGCGGACAATCCGTTCGATCCCCAGTTCGCCGCGACCGTCGCCTTCTCCGCGATGAGCGCCCCGGTCGCCACGCACACCGGCGACCGCCGCGAGTTCATCGGCCGCAACGACTCGCCCGCCGACCCGGCCGCGCTGCGTCGTCCCGCGCTCGGCGAACGCACCGGACTCGGCGTCGATCCCTGTGCCGCACTGCGCACCGTGCTCGATCTCGCGCCCGGCGAATCGCGCACCATCGTCGTGTTGCTCGGCGCGGCTCCCGACGACGCCGAGGCGCGGCGCCTGCTCGCGGCGTATCGCGACGTGGCGCGCGCCGAGGCCGCGCTCGACCAGACCGTCCAGGCGTGGGACGACCGGCTGAGCGTCGTCGCCGTGCGCACGCCGGAGCCCAGCTTCGACGCGATCGTGAACCGATGGAGCCTGTATCAGGCACTCGCGTGCCGGCTCTGGGCGCGTTCGGCCACGTACCAGAGCAGCGGCGCGTTCGGCTTCCGCGACCAGTTGCAGGACGCCATGGCGTTGGTCTATGCCGAGCCCGAACTCGCGCGCGCGCAGCTTCTCCGCGCCGCGGCCCGCCAGTTCCCCGAGGGCGACGTCCAGCACTGGTGGCATCCGGAGAGCGGCCGCGGCGTGCGCACGCGCTTCTCCGACGACCTCGCCTGGTTGCCGTACGTGGTGGAGCAGTACGTCCGGGTCACCGGCGATCGCTCGGTGCTCGACGAGGAGGTCGCGTTCATCACCATGCGGGCGCTCGAGCCGGCCGAGCACGAGGTGTACGACCTGCCGCACGTGAGCGAGGATCGCGCGAGCATCTACGAGCACTGCCGCCGCGCCCTCATGAAGGCGTGCACCACCGGCGCCCACGGATTGCCGCTCATCGGCACCGGCGACTGGAACGACGGGATGAGCCGCGTGGGCAAGGACGGACGCGGCGAGAGTGTCTGGCTCGGCTGGTTCCTCGTCGCGACGCTGCGCGCCTTCGCCCCCATCGCCGCCGCGCGCGGCGATGCCGCGAGCGACGCGACCTTCCGTGCACAGGCCGACCGCTACGTGGACGCGATCGAGAAGGAAGGCTGGGACGGCGCCTGGTACCGCCGTGCCTTCTTCGACGACGGCACGCCGCTCGGCTCGAGCACGGAGCCCGAGTGCCGGATCGATTCGATCGCGCAGAGCTGGAGCGTCATCTCCGGTGCCGGACGCCCCGATCGCCAGGCGCAGGCCATGCGCGCGCTCGAGGAGCAGCTCGTCGACCCGCTCGCGCGACTCATCAAGCTCCTCACCCCGCCGTTCGACAAGACCCCGCACGACCCCGGCTACATCAAGGGCTACGTCCCCGGCGTCCGCGAGAACGGGGCGCAGTACACGCACGCTGCCCTCTGGGCCGTGCTGGCCGCCGCGCGCCGCGGCGACGGCACCAAGGCCGTCTCCTGGTTCCAGATGCTCAACCCCTTCACGCACACCGACACGCCCGAGGGCGTCGCGACCTATCGCGTGGAGCCGTACGTCGTCGCCGCCGACGTGTACACCACGCGGGGCGCGCTCGGGCGCGGCGGGTGGACCTGGTACACGGGATCAGCGAGCTGGATGTACCGCGTGGGGCTCGAGGCGATTGTCGGCTTCCAGAAGACCGGCGACACGCTACGGATCGAACCCTGCGTGCCGGAGACCTGGCCGGAACTGGGGGTCGAGTATCGGTTCGCGCGGTCGACGTACTCGATCACCGTGACGCTCCCCGGTCTGTTGCGGACGCTGGGCGCGCGCGTGACGCTCGACGGCGAGGAACTCGCGGATGGGGCCGTCCCGCTCGTGGATGACGGACTGCGGCACGTGGTGATCATCACGCCGCTGGAGCCGCAGGCGCTCGACGCCCAGTCGCCTCGAGACATTGGGTCGTCTGCCCTAGTGACACCGGTTGCAGGGAAGGCTAGAATCGCGCTGTAGACGTTCCGTCTCCCTCAACGGCCGCCGAACTGTGACGCGACGATTCTGCCTGCTGGTCCTCGCACTGCTCGCCTCGACTGGCTGCGGCAGCTTTCCACGCACCGTGAATCGGACCCTCATCCGACCCGACTCGGCTGGCTCGCTTGCGGCGCCCACGCCGACGAGTCCGTTCCTCAAGGCACATCTCAAGTCGGGAGAGGTTGCGCTCTTTTCGGCGTGGAGTGTGGATTCTTCCGCCGGCGTCGTCTCTGGCACGGCGCTGCGTCAGGACATCAACCGACGCCTCGTCCGCGGCGACGGGCCGGTGCGCATTGCGCTGGACTCGGTCGCCCTGTTCGAGACCAACACGATCGCCTCACACGGGTCGGTGGTCGCCATGGCGATCATGACCGGCGTCTCGATCGGCATGACCGTGTACTGCATCCAGAATCCCAAGGCGTGCTTCGGTTCGTGTCCCACCTTCTACGTGAAGGACGCGGGCACCGACCGGCTGGTCGCCGAAGGGTTCTCGTCCAGCGTGTCGCCGGCGCTCGAGGCAACGGATCTCGACGCGATCGCCGAGGTGGAGGCGGGGCAACGCACCTTTGCGCTGGAAATGCGCGACGAGGCGCTCGAGACCCACAACGTCCGGTGGGCCGACCTGCTGGTCGTGCCCCATGCGGAGGGCGAGGCGGTGATTGCGGATCGCACGGGCCGTTTTCTGCGCACGGGGCCCTGGGCGGCCCCGGAGCAGTGCCGCGCACCGGAGGGTGATTGTCAGCTCGCGGTGGCTGCGCGCGATGCCCGGGAGCGCTTCAGCGGTGCCGATTCGACCGACCTCGCCGCGCGGGAGGTCGTGGAACTCACCTTCGAACGTCCGCAGGGTCGTGCGGGACCGACGGCACTCGTCCTCGGCTCTCGCCAGACGCTGCTCAGCACCTTCCTGTTCTATCAGGAGCTCGCGTACATGGGCCGGGAAGCCGGTTCGTGGTTCGCCGCGCTCGAACGCGGGGTGCCGAACGCGCGCGCGAGTGCGCTTGGCATCGACCACGCACTCGGCCGGATCGAAGTCGAGGTTGAAGGCGCCGATGGTGCGTGGCACCCCGCTGGCGAAGTCGGTGAAAGCGGCCCGCTCGCGTCCGACGTGCAGTCGCTGGTGTTGCCACCCCTCGGAAGCGGCCCCGTGCGCGTGCGGCTGCGCATGGCGCGCGGCTTGTGGCGCCTCGATCTCGTCGCGCTGGCCCCCGTTCTTGGCGAGGCCACGGCGCTCCGCGTCCGGCCGACGCGCGTGCGACGTGCCGGCACGGACGACGGCGAGGCGTTGGGTCGCCTCACCGACGACGCGCGCTTCCTGACCACGTTGCCGGGCGATGCCCTCACGCTGGAATACGCGCTGCCCGTCCCCGAGCGCCGCCGCGCGATCTTTCTTGAATCACGCGGCTACTATCTCGAATGGATGCGTGACGAGTGGTTGGCCGACGAGAGCGCGGAGCGCGCCATGATGATGATGAGCGATCCTGCACGCGCGCTGCGCGAGCTCGCGCCCGCCTTCAAGCGCACCGAGGCGCAGATGGAAGCCGCGTTCTGGAGGAGTCGCTATGTGGCGCGCTAGCGCGTGGAGGCGCTCGGCGTGGGCCGTGGCCAGCTCCGTCCTGTTGGGGGGCTGCTACTACTCGAAGGCGCTCCCGGGTGAGCTGCCGACCGCGGACAACGTGGCCCGCGACAGCTTCGGGGCGTGGGTGAGGCTTCAATGGTTGAGCCCGCAGTTCGAGGAGCGCGCGGTGGTGGGCGAGCTGATCGCGCTCACCCCCGACACCGCGTTCGTGCTCACCTGGGAGTCGTTGGTCGCGCTCCCGGTGCCCGCCATTCGGCGCGTCGAAGCGGAGCTCTATGACCAGCCCAAGACGCCGCTGACGCTGTGGACAGCGGCGGGTATTGTCTCGTCGTTGTACACCCACGGCTTCTTTTTCTTCAGCGTGGCCCCGGCATGGGGGCTGACGGGTGCCTTGTCGATGGCGGGCTCGTCCAAGGCGCCCGCGCACGACGCACTCTCTCCGACCGTGGCGAAGTTCGCCCGCTTCCCGCAGGGTCTGCCGGCGGGGCTGGACCGGACGGCGCTCAAGCCGCGGCCACGCCGCTAGCCTCGACGTCCTGCCGTCGAGGTATCGGCTGTTGATGGCGCGGCACTCTTGGCCGCGTCGCGCCGATATCTTTAGCCCGAGCGCCAGCGCGACCACGAAACCGGACGACCTTCGGCGTGGTTGATCATGTGGCAGCTCACGAGACCGCTCTCGCCACCGCACCACATTTCGGAGAACACCGATGTCCGCAAGCGCAGCCACGACCGGCGGCAAGTGCCCGGTCATGCATGGAGCCCTCAAGCCGACCGTCGCGGCGGGCCAATCCAACCGTAACTGGTGGCCCAACGCCCTGAACCTGGGGATTCTCCACCAGCATTCGCCCGCGTCCAATCCGATGGGCGCGGAATTCAAGTACGCCGACGCCGTCAAGACGCTGGACGTCGAGGCACTCCGCGCCGATCTCGTCACGCTCGTGACCACCTCGCAGGACTGGTGGCCGGCCGACTACGGGCACTACGGCCCCTTCTTCGTGCGCATGGCGTGGCACAGCGCCGGCACCTATCGCACGGCGGATGGCCGCGGTGGCGCAGGCTCGGGGACGCAGCGCTTTGCGCCGCTGAACAGCTGGCCCGACAACGGCAACCTCGACAAGGCGCGCCGCCTCCTGTGGCCGATCAAGCAGAAGTACGGCAAGGCGCTCTCGTGGGCCGACCTGTTCATCTTTGTCGCTGACGTGGGCATGGAGAACATGGGGCTCAAGTCGTTCGGCTTCGGCTTTGGCCGCGAAGACGTGTTCGAGCCAGAGGCCGATGTGTACTGGGGCCCCGAGGCGGAGTGGCTGGGCGACAAGCGATACACCGGCGACCGCGAACTCGAGAATCCGCTGGCGGCCGTGCAGATGGGACTCATCTACGTGAATCCCGAAGGCCCCAACGGCAACCCTGATCCGCTCGCCTCCGCCCGCGACATTCGCGAGACGTTCGCGCGCATGGCCATGAACGATGAAGAGACCGTCGCACTTGTCGCCGGTGGCCACACCTTCGGCAAGGCACACGGTGCGGGCGATGTGGCATTGGTCGGTCCCGAGCCCGAGGGCGCCCCCATCGAGGCACAGGGCCTTGGTTGGATCAACCGCTACGCGAGCGGCAAGGGGACCGATGCCACGACGAGCGGACTCGAAGGCGCGTGGACGCCAACGCCCACCACGTGGGACGCCAGCTACTTCGACACGCTGTTCGGCTACGAATGGGAGCTGACCAAGAGCCCGGCCGGCGCGCATCAATGGACCCCCACCGATCCTGCGGCCAAGCTCACGGTACCGGATGCCTTCGATCCGACCAAGCGGCACGCGCCGATGATGTCCACCGCAGACATGGCGCTCCGTACCGACCCGATCTATCTCGAAATCTCCAGGCGCTTCCATGCGAACCCGGACCAGCTCACCGACGCCTTCGCGCGCGCCTGGTTCAAGCTCACGCATCGCGACATGGGGCCTCGCACGCGCTACTGGGGCCCCCTCGTTCCCGCCGAGGTGTTGCTCTGGCAGGATCCGGTCCCGGCGGCCAGCCATCCACCGGTGAGCGCTGCAGACATTGCCGCGCTCAAGGCCACGATCCTCGCGTCGGGGCTCACCATCGCGCAGCTCGTGTCCACTGCGTGGGCCTCCGCTTCCAGCTTCCGCGGCTCCGACAAGCGCGGCGGGGCCAATGGCGCGCGCATTCGCCTCTCGCCCGCCAAGGACTGGGACGTGAACCAGCCGGCCAAGCTCGCCAAGGTGCTCGAGGTCTACAACAAGATCCAGCATGACTTCAACGCCGCGCACGCCGGCGGTGCGCAGCTCTCGATGGCCGACCTGATCGTGCTCGGCGGATCAGCAGCTGTCGAGGCGGCGGCCAGGAAGGCAGGCGTCACCGTGAGCGTGCCCTTCACGCCGGGCCGCATGGATGCGTCGCAGGCGCAGACCGATACGCATTCGTACGCGTTCCTCGAGCCACAGGCTGACGGCTTCCGCAACTACCAGAAGACGGCGTACACGATGTCAGCCGAGGAGCTGCTGGTCGACAAGGCCCAGCTGCTCACCCTCTCGGCGCCCGAGATGACGGCGCTCGTTGGCGGTCTCCGTGTGCTCGGCGCGAACCACGGCGCATCCAGGCATGGCGTCTTCACCGATCGCCCCGAGACGCTCACCAACGATTTCTTCGTGAACCTGCTCGACATGCGCACCACGTGGAAGCCGCTGTCAGAGGCGGGCGACCTGTTCGAAGGCCGTGATCGCGTGACGGGCGACGTCAAGTGGACCGCCACGCGCGTCGATCTCATCTTCGGATCGCATTCGCAGCTGCGCGCGATCGCGGAGGTCTACGCCGAGGATGACGCGAAGGAGACGTTCGTAAACACGTTCGTGAAGGCGTGGACCAAGGTGATGCATCTGGACCGGTTCGACCTCGTCTGATGCAACGGGGCGGGGCAGGGTGACGCAACAGGGAGGCGCCTCGGTGAGAACCGGAGCGCCTCCCTTCTGCTTGTATCGCAGTACCGACCGACCGCCTGCCCTACCGGTACTCGCTCATCAGCGCGTCGAGCGCCGCGCTCCCGGGACACAACAGGTCGAACGGCAGGTCGATCAGCGGCGTCTCCACCGTGTGCATCATGTCGTGCATCTCCCGGCCCGATCCGTCGACGAACAACAGCCCGGTCGCGAGTTCGCCGCGAGCGTCACAGGCGGCCACATGCGCGTACGCCGAAGCGCGGCTGGTCGGGTCGTAGTCGGGCGACGTGGCATGCAGGCGTACGCTCGCCCCGTGATGCAGCGCCACCTCGCTCAGGCCCGCAGCCGCCTCGTCGACCGTGATCGCGCGCTGGATCGGGATGAAGTCGGCGTGGACCTCCTCCACATCATGCGCCCGCGTGTAGGCGTAGCTCTTGGTGGAGCCCTCGTGATCGTTGAAGGTCACGCAGGGGCTGATCACGTCCACGAGCGCAAAGCCATGGTGTGACAACCCGGCCTTGAGAATCGGCACGAGCTGCTGCTTGTCACCGGAGAACGAGCGAGCCACGAAGGTCGCGCCGAGCGAGAGCGCCAGCAGCACCGGATCGATCGGCGCCTGCTCGTTGGCCTCACCCTTCTTGCTCTTCGAACCGATGTCCGCCGACGCGGAAAACTGGCCCTTGGTCAGTCCGTACACGCCGTTGTTCTCGAGCACGTACAGCATGTTCACGTTGCGGCGGATCGCGTGCGACAGCTGCCCGAGTCCGATCGAGAGCGAGTCGCCATCGCCCGACACCCCGATGAAGGTCAGCGAGCGGTTCGCCGCCGCCGCGCCCGACGTGACCGACGGCATGCGTCCGTGCACGCTGTTGAAGCCATGCGACTGCTTCATGAAGTACGCGGTCGTCTTGGACGAGCAGCCGATGCCGCTCATCTTGGCGGCGCCGTGTGGCGGCAGGGCGAGTTCCCACGTCGCTTGCACGATGGCGGCGGTCACCGAGTCGTGGCCGCATCCGGCGCACAGCGTGCTCATCGCGCCCTCGTAGTCGCGAAGCGTGAGGCCGAGCGCATTGGTGCGTGCGCCGGGATGGCTGACGGGGGGCTTGGTGATGGAGGTCATGCGGGCGCTCCCACGAGGCGGTGCATGATCCCGCTCACCACCGTGTGGGCGGTGAGGGGGAGGCCGGCGTAGTCGAGGATGGGCGTCATCGCATCGCGCGGGATGCCGAGCTCGATGGCGAGGAGCGAGCGCAGCTGTGCGTCGCGGTTCTGTTCGACCACGAAGGTTCGCTCGTGCGCGCCGAGGAACGACCGCACCGCAGCGCCGAACGGGAAGCCGCGGATGCGCATCACGTCCACGATCACGCCCTGCGCGCGCAGCAGGTCGGCCGCTTCGCGCACGGCCGCGTCGCCACTACCGAGGCAGACAATGCCGATGTCCGCGCCGGGTTGCACCTGGAACGCAGGCTGCGGCACGGCTTCCGCCGCGTGTGCGAACTTGCGGGCCAGACGGTCCACGACTTCCTGGTACGCCGCGGCTTCCTCGGTGTAGCCGGCATGCATGTCGTGCCCGGAGCCGCGAACGAAGTAGGCGCCCTTGGCGCCCACCCCGGGGAGGGTGCGCGCGGCGATGCCGTCCCCATCCACGTCGCGATACCGCGAGAAGCGCGGCAACAGTGCGAGCGCCTCGGCGTCGAGCACCTTGCCCCGGTCGGGGCGATAGGCGTCGTCCCACTCGAGGTGCGGCACCATCCAGTCGTTCATCCCGATGTCGAGGTCCGACGCCACGAAGATCGGCGTCTGGTATCGCTCGGCCAGGTCGAACGCCTGCACCGTCATGTCGAAACACTCGTGCGGGTTGGCAGGAAAGAGGATCGGGTGCTTGGTATCGCCGTGCGAGGCGTACGCCAGCGAGAGGAGGTCCGCCTGCTGCGTGCGCGTCGGCATGCCGGTGGCGGGACCACAGCGCTGCACGTCGATGAAGACGGCGGGGATGTCAGTGTAGTACGCGAGCCCGATGAACTCCTGCATGAGCGAGATGCCGGGGCCCGACGTGTTGGTGAAGGCACGGGCGCCGGCCCATCCTGCGCCGATGACGATGCCCGCCGCGGCAAGTTCGTCCTCCGCCTGCAGGATCGCGTAGCGATGCAGCCCGGTGACCGGATCTACCCGGTATTGCTCGCAGAAGCCCTTGAACTGCTCCATCACGCCCGTGGCCGGGGTAATCGGATACCAGGCGCCGACCGTTGCGCCCGCGTAAAGCGCGCCGAGCGCACACGCGGTGTTGCCGTCCATCAGGATCGCCTCGCGCGTGGCGTCCATGCGCTCGAGGTGGAAGGGCAGCGGACAGGCAAAGTGCTCGCGCGCGTAATCGTAGCCGAGCCGGATGGCCGTGAGGTTCGCCTGCAGCACCTTCGGCTTCTTCCCGAACTTCTCGTCGAGCATCTGCTCGGGGATCGTCATGTCGAGCGCGAGGAGCGCGCCAAGCGTGCCGGCGTACATCATGTTGCGCAGGAGGGTGCGGTCGCGGTCCTTCTCGAACGTCTCGTTGCACATCCGGCCGAACGGAACGCCGAGGAAGGTGACGTCATCGCGCACCAGCTCGGGGTCGAGCGGCGCGGAGGCGTCATACAGCAAAACGCCGCCCGCGCGTACCGTGGCAACGTCCTTGGCGTAGCTGGCCGGATTGATGGCCACCACGAGGTCCACGGCAGACGGACGCGCGGTATAGCCGTCCTTGCTCACCCGGATCTCGTACCAGGTGGGAAGCCCCTGGATGTTCGACGGAAAGAGGTTCTTGCCGGTGACCGGAATGCCCATGCGGAAGATGGCCTGCATGAGCAGTCCGTTCGCGCTGGCGGAGCCGGTGCCGTTCACCGTGCCCATCTTGAAGGCGAAGTCGTTGATGCCGCTCATCCGGTCACCATCCCCGCGTACGGCAGCTTGAGGTCGAAGGTGCGCATGTCCCACGCCGCCGTGGGGCACCGCTCGGCGCAGAGGCCGCAGTGGAGGCAGACGTCCTCGTCCTTGACCATCACGCGCTTCGTCTGCGGGAGCGCGTCGGAGACGTAGATCTCCTGCGCGGGGTTGAGCGCCGGTTCCGTGAGCCGCCCGCGCAGTTCGTCGATCGGGCCGCCGTTGGTGGTGATCGTGAGGCAGCGCGTCGGGCAGACGTCCACGCACGCGTCACACTCGATGCAGAGCGGTGCGCTGAAGTGCGTCTGGATGTCGCAGTTGAGGCAGCGCTGCACTTCGTGCGCGACCTGCTCCGGGGTGAAGCCGAGTTCCACCTCGACGCCGATGTCGCTGAAGCGCTTGGTCAGCTCCTCGTGTCGCATCTTGGCGCGCTTCGACGTGTCGTAGTCGTTGTCGTACTCCCACGCCTGCATGCCGACCTTCGCGCTCGCGAGCGTCATCCCCACGGGCGGCCGGACGCGCACGTCGCGCCCCTCGCAGTGCGCGTGGATCGAGATCGCGGCCTGATGCCCGTGCGCCACGGCCCAGATGATGTTCTCGGGGCCCCACGCGGCGTCGCCCCCGAAGAAGACACCGCTCAGGGTGCTCTCGTGCGTCGCCTTGTCGACCACCGGCATGTCCCACTCGCCGAACGCCATGCCGATGTCGCGCTCGATCCAGGGAAAGGCGTTGTCCTGCCCGATGGCCAGGATCACCGCGTCACAGGGGATGATCACGGTGCCCGTGACCGTGCTCGTCTGCTTTCCCTTCGCATCGACCGACCAGACGAGCTGCTCGAACTCCATGCCGGTGAGCGTGCCATTCTCCACCATGAAGCGCTTCGGTGCGTGGTTCTCGACGATCTCGACCAGCTCCTCCTCGGCGTCCTCGAGTTCCCACGGCGACGCCTTGAAGTTCTTGCGGCCGCGGCGCGCGATGACCTTCACGTCGGTCGCGCCCACGCGCTTGACGGTGCGGCAGCAGTCCATGGCCGTGTTGCCGACGCCGATGATCAGCACGCGCGGCTCGATCTGCGTCACGTGCGCGAAGTGCACGTTGGCCAGCCAGTCGATGCCGATGTGCACCTGGCCAGGCGCGTCCCACCGGCCCGGAATGTCGAGCTCCTTGCCCTTGGGAGCGCCGGAGCCGATGAAGACCGCATCGTACTGCTCGTCCAGCAGCGCCTTGAGGCTGTCCACCGGAGTGCCGTACTTCATGGTGGCGCCCATGTTGATGATGTAGCCGCACTCGTCGTCGAGCACCGAGCCGGGGAGCCGGAAATGCGGAATGTTGATGCGCATCAGCCCGCCGGGCTCGCTCAGCTTCTCGTAGATCGTGACGTCGTAGCCGAGCGGAAGGAGATCGTTGGCAACGGTGAGCGATGCGGGTCCCGCGCCGACGCAGGCGATGCGCTTGCCGTTCTTCTTGTCGGGCGCCTTGGGCAACCGATCCGTGATGTCACCGCGCAGATCGGATGCGACCCGCTTGAGGCGACAGATCGCGACGGGCTTCTCCTCGACGCGGCCGCGACGGCAGGCGGGTTCGCACGGGCGGTCGCAGGTGCGACCGAGGATGCCGGGAAAGACATTCGACTCGCGGTTGAGCATGTACGAGTCGTCGTACCGCCCCTGCGCGATGAGCCGCAGATAACCGGGCACGTTCGTGTGCGCCGGGCACGCCCACTGGCAATCGACAACCTTGTGGTAGTACCGGGGATCCGAGACGTTCGTCGAGCCCATGGCGCGTCGCTCCCACCAGCAGGATGCAGCAACAGTCGCACTCATGAAGGGGCAGGGGAAGGCGGGAAACGAGCGGTTCCTGTAAGGCGTATCCCGACGCGTCGCTTCAGCCGAGCGGGTCAGGCCTTGGGTAACGGCCGACACACGGCAGTGCCCGCTGTGGTGGTGTCAGGGGTTCCCCCGTCCTAGCTTGCCGTCAATGATCGAGGAGCCCCGCGTGATCCGCCGGCGCGCCGTCGCCAGCTGGATCGTGTACGACGTTGCGAACGTGATTTTCAGCATGGGCGTGGTCTCGCTCAAGTTCCCGCTGTTCGTCCGGGAGAGCGTGGGCGCGGCACGTGCCGACTCCGTGTACGGCGCGATCACGTCGGTGGCGATGGGGATCATGTTCCTGCTCTCGCCGCTGCTCGGCGCCATGACCGATCGTGCCCGGCGACGCATGCCGTTCCTCATCTGGGCCACGTTGCTTGCGTGCGCCGGCACGGCGCTGATTGCGCGCGGGCCGTTCACGATGTCGGTGATCCTCTTCGTGATCGCGAATGGCGGGTACCAGGCCGGCGTGCAGTTCTACGACTCGATGCTCCCGGACGTGAGTACCGAAGCCAATCGCGGGCGCATCAACGGGCTGGCCATCGGGCTGGGCTACCTCGGTTCGTACGTGGCCATCGGCATGGGCGTCTGGCTCGGGCGCGGCGACGGCCCGTATCCGTTCACGACTTACTTCACGCTCGTGTCGGTGCTGTTCCTCGTCATCGCGATCCCGTGCTTCGTTTTCGTCGAGGAGAAGGGGAACCCGCACCCGCGACCGTTCTTCACCCTCACGGCCATCAAGGAGTCGGTGGCGCAAACCATCGACACGCTGCGCTCGGGGAACCGCTATCCGGGGCTGCTGCGCTTCCTGCTCGGACGCGCCTTCTATACCGATGCGATCAACACGGTGGTCTCGTTCATGTCGCTCTACACGGTGAACGTGGCGGTCTCGACCGGTCTCACGGCCGAGGACGGCCAGGCCCGGGCGAACATCGTGCTCGCGGCCGCGGTCACGGCTGCCATCGGCGGCGGCATCATCTGGGGGATCATCGTCGACAAGATCGGTCCCAAGCGCACGCTCACGGCCGTGCTCTGCCTGTGGCTGGCGACGTTCACGCTCGCGGCCGGCGTGGGCATGCTCGGGCTGCCCATCGCGTGGCTGTACGTGGTCGCGTGCGCAGCGGGCATTGCACTCGGCGGTACGTGGGCCGCGGACCGGCCGTACATGCTCCGCCTCACGCCGCCGGACCGCGTGGGCGAGTTCTACGGGCTGTACGGCATGGTCGGGCGCTTCTCGGCGGTCACCGGCCCGGCGCTCTGGGGCGGCACCACGTACCTGGCCGTGCAACGCCTGGGCTTCAGCGAGGTGAAGGGCGAAGCGTTCGCGGTGATGACACTCTTCGCGATGGTGGTGATCGCGCTGGTGATCCTGCGGCGCGTGGACGACAAGCCGCGAGACTGGGCGGCGCTGCAGAAGCTCGCGCCGTGAACCCGGCGTGAGCGCGGCGTGTCGCGCGTTTCAGCCGTGGAACGGATTGTCGTAACGCCGGGGCTCTCCGCGTTCGCGGATGCCGTCCTGCTGCGCCTGCATGAGCGCCCGACGAATGCGCAGGGCCAGTTCGCGGGTGAGCGCGTCCTGGTCATCGCGCGCGGTCACGGGCACGGGCTCCTCCACGCGCAGGAAGAACGCGCGCGGTGCGGCCGCGTACGGCACGAAGCGGGTTACGTCGTCGCGGAGCGTGCCGCGCAGCCAGTCGAGGCGCAGCCGCTTGATCCGTTCGCCGATCTGCTCCTGCGTGAGCGTTGGCTGATGCACACCGGCCGGCACGAGGCGCAGCATCCGGTCGATGATCGAGACCTGTCGCTTGAAGTCGGGATTGGCGTCGCGCAGGCGGCGTGATTGCGAGCGCCACGCGCGCGCCTGATCGGCCGCACTCGTCGGCATGGTGGCCGGCACGTACTCTGGCCAGGTCCGCGTGAGCTGCTCGAGTGCCTGCACCAGGCCGCGCTCGAAGCGCGCCGCGAAACCGTCGCGTGCGGGTCCGAGGTCGATGGCGTACGGCGCGGCTTCACGCTCGAGCAGGAATGCGAACAGCGCCCGCAGGCGCTCGGCGGCGTTGCCGGTCGTTCCCGGTGCACGCAGTCGCATGGTCACGTAATCAAGCTCGTGCTGCAATCCGGGCTCGGCGTTCTCCTGATAGCGGATGAACCAAGCGAGCGGCACGAGCTGCGCGGGCCGCCTGGCGATGTCCGAGGCACGCGACGCGATGCGCACCGCTCCCGTGCGCAGCGCTCCCGGCGCTTCGTTGTCCCAATTGACTTCGCCCTCGGGGTGGATGAGCACTCCCGTGCCGCGCGCGACCTGACGCGCAGAGTAGTCGAGCGCGGCATCGAGGTGCTCGCCGCGCACCGCAGCCACGAGTCCGTTCGACAACCAGAACCACTGCCCGAAGCCGTTGACGATTTCCGGATCTGCCCACGCGATGGAGGTGGGCGCATAGCGGTGCATCACCCACTTGTCGATCATCCAGTCGGTGAAGAACTCCGGGTGGTTCGGACAGAGCACGAAGGGGGCGCGGACGGCGACGCGCAGGCGCGCGTCATCGTCGGCCGGGATATGCAACGCCGCCACGCGCGAGACGAGCGGGAGGACCACGCCGTTGTTGAGCCAGCCGAGCGCGCGCATGAGCGTCGCGTTGGGATGCGGCTCCCGGAACCCCTGAAGCGAGGTCATCCCGTGTTGCGCATCCCGGCCGCGACGCCGTTCACCGTCACGAGGAAGGCGTCGAGCAGCGCCGGGTCGTCATGGTCGGCGCGCAGCCGAGCGAGCAGCTCGACCTGCACCAGGTTGATGGGGTCCACGTAGGGGTTCCGGACGCCGATGGACCGCTTGAGCACGGGGTTGTCGGCAAGCAGCCGGTCGTGATCGGTCACCTCGAGCAGCGCTTCGGTGGTCTGCTCGAGGTCGCGCCGCAGCGTCGAGCCCAGCAGCAGCAACCGCGGCGGTACGAGACGCAGGTCGTAGTACGCCGCGATCTCCGGCGACGCCTTGGCCAGCACCATCTCCACGAGGTCGAGCGTCGAGCGGAAGAACGGCCACTCGGCGTACATCGTGCGCAGTGTGGCGAGGTGGCCGCGCGCAATGGCGTCGCGCAGGGCATCGCCCACGCCATGCCAACTCGGGAGCATGAGGCGTGTCTGCGTCCACGCAAAGATCCACGGAATGGCGCGCAGGCTGGTGACACCACCGGCCGCCTTCCGTCGCGCCGGTCGGCTTCCGATGCGCAGGCGGCCCAGCTCCTGCTCCGGCGTGGCGAGACGGAAGTACTCGAGGAACTCGGGCGTCTCGTACACGAGTCGGCGGTACGCAGTGCGCGACGCATCGGCGAGTTCCTGCATGAGCGCGCGCCAAGCCGCTGGCACCGCGGCATGCGGCACGAGCGAGGCCTCGAGCGTTGCGGTCGTGTACACCTCGAGCGTGCGGTCGGCGATCTCGGGCAGGCCGAACTGCGCGTCCACCATCTCGCCCTGCTCGGTCACGCGGATGGTGCCGTCCACCGAACCCGGTGGCTGCGACTGGATGGCCAGGTGCGTCGGGCCACCGCCGCGACCCACGGATCCCCCGCGTCCGTGGAAGAGCGTGAGCTGGACGCCACGCGAGGCGCACGCGGCCACCACGCGCTCCTGCGCGGTGTAGAGCTCCCACGCCGCAGCCAGTCGTCCCGCGTCCTTCGCGGAATCCGAATAGCCGATCATGATCTCGACGCGGTCGCCGATCCGGGTGCGATAGGCCGGGATGTCGAGCAACGCGCCGATGGTATCCGCCGCGCCACGCAGGAAGTCCACCGTCTCGAAGAGCGGTACGACACGCAGGGGAGGGGTGACGCCCGCTGCCACCTGCAGCGCATGCACGGCGAGCACGTCGGACGGCTGGCTCGCCATCGAGATCACGTAGGCGCCGAGCATGTCGCGCGGGAGCTCGGCTGCCACGCGGAAGGTGCCGAGCGCGTCGGAGATGTCGGCCGGAAAGGGCGGAGGCGCAGCCATCGCCTCGCGCAGTGCGCGCGCGCCCGTCGCGATCTCGTCGAGCAGGAAGGCTTGGCGTTCGGCCTCGCTCCACGCCGCATACGAACCGCGCCCCATGCGCGTCGTGAGTGCATCGAGCGCATCGGTGTGCTTCTGCGCCTCCTGGCGGAGGTCGAGGCGCACCAGCGAGAGCCCGAAGGTCGGGATGCGACGGAGCACGTCGGTGAGTCGGCCTTCTGCGACGGCGCGACCACCGGTGGCCATCAACGAGCGATGACAGAGCCGCAGCGGCTCGGCGATCGTCTCGACGTCGGTGATCATCGGCCTGTCGTCGGCGCTCGCCGATGCACCGTCGATCATGCGCGCGATCCGGTCGCGCGTGGCCTGCAACCCCTCGACGATCGGCTTGAGCAGCGCACGATAGGGTTCCGCGGCGTTGCCGACACGCGCCGTGAGTTCGGGGGTGCCCCTCCGCATCGAGAGTTCGCCCCGGAGCGCTTCGAGGTCGCGGGCATGGAGGTCCGCCGCCATCCAGCGTGCGAGCAGCGTCGCGCGCACGGTGACGTCGGGCGTGACGTTGGGATTGCCGTCCCGATCACCGCCGATCCATGAACCGAAGCGGAGGGGCGCCGCGTCGAGAGGCAGTCCGGCACCCGTGGCAGCCACGAGCGCCTGGTCGAGCGCGCGCAGGTAGCGGGGCACCGCGTCCCAGAGTGTCTGCTCGAACGCGACCAGCCCCCACTTCACCTCGTCCACCGGCGTCGGCGGATCGCGGCGCACTTCATCGGTCATCCAGGTGGCCGTGATCTCGTTGGCGAGCGCGCGGAGCCGCGCCTCGCGTTCGGGACCGGTGAGGCTCGTGTGATCGCCCAGCGCCAGCAGTTCGGCGATGCGCCGCTGCTTCTGGCGCAGCGTGCGGCGCACGACTTCGGTGGGATGCGCGGTGAGCACGAGTTCGACGCGAAGCGCGCCTGCGGCGTCGTGCAGTGCACGCGGTGCTATCCCGCCCGCCAACAGCCGCGTGAACGAGTCGGCGAAGGAGCCTCGCTGCGGTGGCTTGGACGGGTCGCGCTGGTAGTCGCGCCGCCGCCGGATGCGATGGTGCTGCTCGGCGATGTTGGCGAGTCCGAGGAAGTGCGCGAAGGCGCGCGCAACGTCGAGCGCGTCGGGGACGGAGAGTGCGCGCAGCACGCGCTCGAGTTCGGCCACGTCGGCGGCACCGCGGCGCGCATCCTTGGCGAGGGCGCGCACGCGCTCGACCGTGTCGTAGAGTGCCGCGCCGCCCTGTGCCTTCAGCGTGTCGCCGAGGAGGGCACCGAGCAGGCGGACATCGTCGTGGAGGGGCTGATGCGGGTCGGTCATGGGCTGTGGGTCGGAAGCTACGACCTCAGACGCTCCGCGGGGCGCGGACCAGGCTTATGAAGCTGAACCTGTTCGATCTCGACTCCGCATCGGGCCTCAGTCCACCCAGCGCGTGAGCGCGCTGCCCGCCGTACGCGGCTTCGCTGCCGGTACCTCGGCCGGCTCTCCCACGGTCAACACCGCCACGATCCGCTCGCCCTCGGCCACGCCCGCCGCGGCGCGCGCTGCCGGATCATCCATGATGGCGCCGGTGCGGATGTGCGTACCGAGCCCTTGGGCCACGGCCGAGAGGCAGAGGTTCTGCACGGCCATGTAGGTGGCCGCGTAGTCCTCCTCGCGGATCTCCGGGTTCTCGTTGAGCACCATCGACACGATCAGCATGCACGGTTGCGCCCGATGATCGCGGCTGGTGGTCTGCCGGATCGAGTCGGCCTGGGCTTCGTCGGTCGCCTTCTTCGCCTTGCGGTTGCCCAGTGCGAGTCCGTACGCCGCGCGCGCCTCGGGGCCGAGCACTGCAAAGCGCCACGGCTGCGTGATCCGATGGTTCGGCGCGAGCGTCGCGGCCTGAATCATCTGCTCCAGCGCGTCGCGCGAGGGGGCGCGATCGGTGAACTTGCGAATGGAGCGGCGGTTGGAAATCGCGTCGGAAAGGTTCATCTCGGGAGGGGCGGGACAGGTGAGGTTCGCCTGCTGCGGTAGGCCGCACGCAGACGCCTCGGAACGATAGTCGCGCGTACTCGGCCGCGCGCTTCTGACGCGTGCGAGCGCTGCGAACTGTGGTGCGAAGGCCCGTCCTGTCAGGAGTAAACATTCGTAATCAATCTGCCGCCCCGCATCGCTTGTAAGTCTCTGCTAATCATCATGTTACGCAGAAACACAAAGGTCAATATTCCTGCTCGCTTGGTCTCACCGTTGAGCAGTCCACCGTGCACGAGCCGGCCACGCTGGAGTTGCTCGCTCCGGCACTGCCTGCGTCGGTGCGCTTGACGGCTCCTCGCCTCGCGCCCCACCTTGCGAGAGCTCGCGCCACGCCCGACGCGCGCACTCTCCCGCTCCCCGATCCATGACGCGCCGAGGCGGCTCGTTCCTCCTCCTGCTGCTGTCGCTCGCGGGCGCGAGTGCACGCGCGCAGGACACCAGCGCAGGGCCGGCAAAGCGCGCGTCCGCGTCCGGCGAACTCCGGCTCACCTATCTCGGCAACGCGGGCTGGGAGATCACCGATGGCATCTCGGTGGTCCTTGTGGACCCGTTCCTCTCGCAGTTCGCGCGCTGGGGTCCCGGTAGCCCCGCCGCCGACACGCGACGCGACCGGGTGCTCACCCCCGACACCGCGCTGATCGATCGGCATGTCAAGCGCGCCGATTACATCCTCATCACGCACGGTCACAGCGACCACGCCCTCGACGCCGGGTATATCGCGCGTCGCACGGGCGCGACGATCATCGGCCACGAGACAGCGGCCAACCTCGCGCGCGCCGAACAGGTGCCGGAGCAGCACCTCATCACGGTCATCGGGGGCGAGGACTACGAGTTCGGCGCGTTCTCCCTCAAGGTCATTCCCAACATCCACAGCGCGCTCGACCAGAAGCACTACTACAACAACGGCCGCGGGATCACCGGGAACGCCCCGCGCGGACTGCGCGCACCGCTGCGATACGCGGACTTCGTCGAGGGCGGCAACATCGCCTATCTCCTGCGCATGGCCGGGCACGAGGTGCTGATCATGGGCTCCATGAACTACATCGAACGCGAGATGGTCGGTCTGCGCCCCGACATCGCGCTGGTGGGCGCAAACGACCAACGGCGCGAGATCCACGACTACACGGGTCGGCTCATGCGAGCACTCGGCATGCCCGCGCTCGTCATCCCGACGCACGCCGACAGCTACGGCGATCCCAACCCGCCGGCTGCCGCAGTCGCGAGCCGCGCGCGCTTCGTCGCCGAGGTCAGAGCGGCTTCACCGCGCAGTCGCGTCCTGTTGCCGGTCTGGTTCGAGCCGATCGTGGTTCCGAAGCGTCGGGCCGGACGCTGATCGTGGGCGGGCGCAGCCATCACGCGAGCCGATGACGCTGTTCGTGCGCGGCCGCAGCCTCTCGGCCGGTGCCATGCTGCTGGTGACCGCGGCCGCCGAGTATCCGCGCTATGATCGCGTGCTGCTCCTCGAGTCGACGTCGGAGACCTCCGCCAATGCGAGCTTCGGCGACCTGAACGGCGATGGCAATCTCGACATCGTGCTGGCCAAGGGGCGGCACTGGCCACTCGTGGACCGCGTGCTGATCGGCGACGGCAAGGGCGGCATTCGTGAGGCCTACGATCTGGGCGCAGCGTCCGACAAGTCGTACTCGGCGCGCCTCGTGGACCTCGACGGCGATGGCGATCTCGACGTGGTGGTCAGCAACGATGCACCGAACCCGAAGCTGGTGTACCTCAACGACGGAACGGGACACTTCACCGTTGGATCGACGTATGGCCGTCCCGAATGGCCGATGCGGAACGCGACGGTTGCCGACATGAATGGCGACGGCAAGCCGGATATCATCGCGGCCAATCGCACAGGGCGGGCACCGGGGTGGAACTACATCTGCCTGAACCGCGGGAACGGGACGTTTGACGCCGACTGCATTGCCTTCTCCCCCGAGCCGTCCACGACGATCACGGCTGCCGATTTCAATGGCGACGGGATGGTGGACCTGCTCGTGCCGCACCGCAACGGCGGGCAGGGCCGGATCTACTTCGGCGCCAGGAACGCCGATCTCGCACAGTTGCGCAGCATCCCGTTCGGTCCGGCGGACGGGCAGATCCGCATGGCGGAGGCGGGAGACTTCAACGGTGACGGCACGCTTGATGTCGTGACCATCGACGAGACGCGCGGCATTGCCCTTCACCTGGGCATTGGCGACGGGACCTTTGCCGCGCCCGTCGCGATCGGCGACCGGACGCTCATCCCGTATGCGTTGACCGTTGCCGACGTGAACTGCGACGGGATGATGGATTTCGTCGTGGGACATGTCACCGCGCCGTCCACGGTGTACTTCAATGAAGGATCCGGACGGCGGTTCACCCCCGTGTCGTTCGGGGATTCGCGGGGCACCGCCTACGGGATCAGCGTCGGCGACTTCGACCGGGATGGACGTCACGACATCGTCGTGGCGCGATCGGATGCCCCCAACGCGCTCTACTTTTCGTCGGGTCCCGTCGGGCGTTGCAAGTGACCCCTAACGCTGCCCGCCTTCAACCCGCCCGCATCCACTTTCTGGAGTACGTCCCGATGATCCGCTCAAGTGTCGTGCTCGTGGCCTTGATGGCCAGCGCACTCCATCGGCTCGATGCGCAATCGGACAACCTGCCCACGAAGCGGGTGATCCAGCCGCCGAACTACAAGCCGACCCCGTCGCCGCTCTCGCCCGCGCTCCTGGTTGGCAACACGCTCTACCTGTCGGGCGCGACCGGTGGTGATCCGGTGAGTGGTCAGCTCGTCGCGGGCGGCTTCGAGCCGGAGCTGCGGCAGATCATGGCCAACCTGCAGACGGTGCTGAAGGCGGCGGACATGGACCTCACGCAGGTGGTGGCCGTCACGGTCTACCTCGCCGACATGTCGGACTTCCGTCGCTTCAACGAAGTGTACCGCGAATACTTCGCGGTCGAACCGCTGCCGACCCGTTCGACCGTGGCGGTCAAGGAACTTGCGCGCGGCGCCCGGGTCGAGATCACCATGACCGCGGTGCGTACCCGCCGCTGAGCGCAGCAATGCACGATGTGTCGGAGTGGTGCATGCACCGACTGCTCCGCGTGATGAATCATCAGCCGAGGCCATGTCCATGAGCTCTGTCATCCGTTCGCAGGTCGTCGACATTCCGCACAACATGACCACGACGGCCTTCGATATTCACGGCTTTCGCGTGGTCGAGAACATGGGCGTCGTCCGCGGTGTCGTAGTCCGCTCGCGCTCCGTGATCGGTACGTTCGGCGCCAGCCTGCAAACCCTGTTGGGCGGCAACATCACGCTGTTCACGGAACTCGCCGAGCGCACTCGCCAGCAGGCCTTCGACACGATGCTGCTGCAGGCGCACGCGGCCGGCGCCAACGCGGTGATCGGTGTTCGCTATGACGCGAACGAATTGATGCAGGGGGTGACTGAAGTACTCTGCTATGGTACCGCCGTCATGATGGAGCCGTCGGAGCGCTAGCGCAGGCGCTGCTACGCCGGTGGTCGCGCCGGTACCGCGCCCGCTGCACCGCCCGGTCGCCCCTGTCCACCACCCGGCCCCCCGAACCCACCGCGCGGCCGCTTGACGCCATCCGGCACCAGCGCCCACTGCTCCGGCGACAGTACGGCGCGCGCCTGTTCGATCGCCGCCGCGGTCGCGACACGCGCCTTCTGCAGTTGCGGCTGCAAGGTCGTGAAGGCGTCGCGCGGATCGGGACTCGTTCCCATGCGCGCGAGCAACACGCGCAACGTGTCGCCGATCACGCGCTGCGCACGCGCGAGCGAATCGCGCACGCCGGTCAGCTGCGCGATCTGATCGGGTGAGAGCGCGAGCGAGTCCTTGCGCGCCAGGATCGAGTCGAGCGGATTGGGCAGCAGTTGCGTGATGCGCTCGTTGGTGGCTGCTGCGTCGCTGCCCGAACCGAACACTTGGCGCAACCGATCACGCACCGGGTCTGGTCCGATGGCCAGTCGCGCCTGCACGGTGAGCAGGAAGGGCGGACGAAACGCATTGGTGGCGAGTGAGGTCTGGCCGAACCGTCCGTTCACCTGATACCGGTACGCGTTGGACAGCGGGTCGAAGCCGTGCACGGTGAGCAGCGTGTTGTCCGGCCGAGGCGCCTGCCCCCAGCCCTGCATCGCGTTCTCGCCGTGGAGCAGCTGGTCGAGTCCGACGAGGAAGTTCACGGTGCCCACGGAGAGCGTGAGGCGACGGTCGAGGCCGAACACGGTGGGACGCAGGTTGAACTGGAAGTCGAGACCGCCGATCCACGGGCCCGTGCACCCGTTCCGGTCCGCGACCCGCCCGAGCATCGTGCTCAGGCACTCCTTCACGCTGCCGGGCACCACGCCGATCAATCGGCGCATGCCGTTGGCGACCGCGGTATCGGTCGCGCTAGCAGGATTGAACACGAACGCCTGATCATTACGTGCGCCGTCGCCATTGATGTCATTGCCGACCAGCGGTGTGAATGGGGCACCGGAGCTCAGTCGCCCGATCGCCGACACCTCGAGCCAGCTCAATGCGGGCCATGTCACCGTCGTGATGATGCTATGTGTGCGCTGCAGGTCGCTCGTGGCCCAGCTCCGCACGTTCGGGTCGCCCGCCGTACTCGATCCCACGCCTTGGCCGCCGAAGCTCCCCGGGAAGGAGTTCTGGTCGACCGACCGCGTCCAGGTGTAGTTCACGGACGCCTGCACGCCGCGCGCCGTGCTCGCCGCCACGCCAACAATCACCTGCTTGGTGTCCGACTGCAGGTCCGACGACGTGAGCAGAACGCGACCGTACGACGGGTTCACGCGTGACGCCGCCAGCGTGGTCGCCCCACTGAACGCGGCAATCGACGCAGCCGGCACGTACACCGGACGACCCCCCTCGGTGACGAGCGCAAAGGCCGGCGTGCCGACAAGATTCAAGTCGCGGTAGCCGGTTTGCGAGACACCGAGTGCATAGTTGGCGTCGAGTGAGAGCGTGACACGCTGCGCGATCCGGTGCGTGACGCCCAACGACGCGCGCCACGCACGCGGCGACTGGAAGTCGGGCGACATGACGGTGGCGTTTGGCTGCGCGCTGAACGTTGGCGACGGCAGGCCGACACAGCGCGTGGGGATGAGCGCCGGATTTGCCGCCCATGCACTGAAGTCGGGGGTGGGCACGGCCACACCCACGCATGCCAGTTGCGACTCGTTCGTGATCAGGCCGGTGGCACCCTGCGCCGCACTCAAGAGTTGCGACGGCGTGAGGCCGCGAAACTCGCCGAAGCCACCACGAACAATCGTCGCCGGTCCGAACGGCGCAGCGAGCCCGCCACCTCCGCCGCCGCCGCCGCCTCCACCAAAGCCCCCTGCGCCGCGACCACCACCACCGCCGCCGCCAGGGCCACCAAAGCCGCCGCGTCCTCCGGCTGCTCCCTCGGGACGATCACTCCCCTGTGCCGACGAGTTGAGCTGCCCGATGGACCAGGTGAAGCCGAGCCGCGGGCTCAGGTGTGTTTCGGTGGGAAAACGGTCCGTGCGAATGCCGAAGAGCGAGTCGAGTCTCGCGTTGTATGCGGGGGCGCCGTCGAAGCGCGTGCCCTCGAGTCGCAAGCCGTACGTGAGCTGGAAGGTCGGTCGCACGCGCCAGACATCGCCCGCGTACAGTGCCGCGTTGATCGTGCCACCGTCGCGGAGTGTGGGGGTCAGCGTGCGCGTGAACGACGCCGGCCGATTCGCCGAGAAGTCCGCGAGCGATGCGTACGTGAAGGTGCCCCAGCGATTGTTGGTGACGTCCTGCTGGTAGGTGGAGCGATTCACCAGCGCGCCGAGCTTGAAGCGGTGTGGCGTGCCGATCGGGATGAATGACACCTCCTCGCTCGCCTCGAACCCGCGCTGGCGCTGCGCCTGCGGCAACGAGCTGTTGCCACCAAACGAGAGCACCGACGCCCCGGTCGTGCCAACGCCAGCCGAGCTGCCCAGGTCGGAAATGAGCTGCACGCGCCCTGCCGACACGGTCAGGTACGGATCGCTCTGGTTGTCACTCACCGAGGCATACGCGCGCGCCTCGTTGATGATCGCGCCACGATCGGTGGTAAAGTGCGACGTGACCGAGGCCAGCAGGCCGCCACCCGTGCCGAGCGTGGAGGCGCCGCCGGTCGGGAGTCCGAGCGAGGAGATGCGCGCCGCATCGGACTCGTTCGAGCGCACATCGAAGCGCAGCGTGAGCGAATGATCATCGCTCGGCTTCGCATCGAGGCGCACGAACAGCTGGTTGCCCGTGCTCGGCCGGTCGCCGGGAATACCGGCGAGGCTGAGCGGCAGCGAATCGGCGAGCACGCCGGCGAGGAAGGCGGACACCGAATCCGGGCTCGCGCCCAGACGCAGCAGTGTGGCGCTGTTGGCGCGCGCCGAGAGCAACGAGGTGAGCGGATCGGACCGACCACGCACCTGAAAGGCCGCGAAGGCGAACAGCTTGTCCTGGATGAGCGCTCCGCCGAGCCCGCCCGAGAGCGTATTCTGCCGATAGGCCGCACCGAAGGCGCCAGCATCCGACTGCTGCACCGCGAGCGAGGGATCGCGATAGCTGTCGGTGAGGGTACCCTGCAGCACGTTGGTACCACTGCGCGTGGTGCTGGCGATCTCGCCGCCGGAGAACTGGCCGCGTGCGACATCGTAGGTGCTGGTGATGACGCGCGTCGAGCGCACCGCGTCGGGCGGCGCTGACCCGCTGCCGAACGACAGGCCGTCCAGCGTGACGTTGTTGGCGGTCGCGCGCTGCCCGGCAACCGAGAAGCTGTTGGCCGTGGAATCGCTGCCGCCCAAGCCGAGCACGCCGGGTACGAGCGCCGCGATCGCGGTGAGATCGCTGGCGTCCTCGAGCGGCATGCGGACCAACTGATCAGCGTTGAACGCTCGCTCGGTCGAGCCGGGGGTGGGCCGCTCCCGGTCGTTACCCCCCTGCGCAGCGCGCACGGTGACCCCGGCGATCGATTGTGCGCCGCCGGAACCGAGTGCGAGCGCGACGTTGGTGATGAGCTGGTCTTCGTCCGCGTCGCGATTGACGAGCACCGTGCGCGGCGTGAAGCCGATCGAGCGCACCGCGAGCTGGTACCGTCCGCCACCATCGGGGAAGACGATGACGTAGCGGCCGCGGTCGTCGGTGACGCGCGAGCGCGTGACGCGCGTATCGAGGCTCGTGGCGGTGACGGTCGCGCCGGCGAGTCCCTTCTTGTCGGGGCCGGTGACGGTGCCGGAGAGGATGTCGGTGGTGCTACCGACTTGGGCGCGGGCGCGCGCGGGGAGCGCGACGGCGAGCAGCGCCAGCGCGAGGAGCAGGGAAAGCCGGCGGTGGGGCATGCCTACAAGACGCGCGAGTGCGGTGATGCGTTGGTGGGGGGGGCGCCACGCCGCGCTGCGACGATGCCACCGTCAGCGTCGGTGGCGCGCGTGCTTGCGTCGCAGCCGCTGCATGGCATGGCCTGAGCCCTCTGCCCTCGCGCTGCATCGGCGCTCACTGCATAATCCCCCGGGCCGCAGTTGAGCCGCCTTTCTCGACATGAATCCTCGGTGATGCCAGATGAAGACAGTCCGAATGCTCGGGATCGCTGCCGCAGCTCTGCTGGTTGTTCTCGCCACGACGACCGCGGCCGCGCAGGGGAGCGCGCCGGAGCGCTTCGACGTCGTGATCCGCGGGGGACGCGTCATCGACGGCACCGGCAATCCGTGGTTCGCGGCAGATGTAGGCATCCGCGGAGACCGCATCGTGTCGATTGGCGACCTGCGATTGGCGCGTGCCGCGCGCGAGATCGATGCGCGCGGGAAGTTCGTGACGCCAGGGTTCATCGCGCTGCACGAGCACATCGACCGCGGCATCCTGCAGGGGCGGCGTGCCGTCGCCAACTATCTCTCTCAGGGCTTCACCACCGCCGTCATCAACGCCGACGGCCTCGAGGGGGGACTCTGGCCGTTGCGGGCGCAGCGCGACTCGCTGCGCCGACTCGGCCATGCGCTCAACCTTGTGCCGATGGTCGCGCACGGCACCGTGCGTCGCCTGGCCATGGGCACCACGCCGGCGCAGGTCATGCGACCAGCCACGCCAGCCGAACTCCGGCAGATGGAAGCACTCGTACGGCAGGGCATGGAAGAGGGCGCCTTCGGCATGAGCACGGGGCTCGAGTATCAGCCGATGCGCTACTCGACCACCGATGAACTCATCGCGCTCGCGAAGGTCGTGGGGGAGTTCGGCGGCCACGTGCAGGCGCACATGCGGTCGCAGGGCCGCTACCCCAAGTGGCAGCTGCCGAGCCACATGGATCACCCGACCCAGCACAACGTGGACTGGCTCGACGCGATCCAGGAAGGGATCACGGTCGCACGGCGCGCGCAGGTCCCGTTCTGGTTTGACCATGTGCACCCCAAGGGGCCGCGCGAGTGGGGGATCGCCCGCGCGACCACGGCCACCATCGCGCGCGCATGGGAAGAAGGGCTGCAGATCTACACGAACATGCACTCGTACGAAGGCTACGCGGAGACGGTCACACTCGTGCCGCGGTGGGCGCTCGCTCGGGTCGAAGTGCCGGGGATGAGCATGAGCGACAACTTCCCGCCCGTGGATTTCACCGGAGCGCGCGAGAACATGGAGCGCGCGCTGCAGGACCCGGCGCGTCGCGCGATGATGGAGCAGGACGCGCTCTACGAGATCGAGCGCCAGGGTGGCTCCGAGGGACTGCTCATCACCGGCTTCCCCGATGCGGCGCTCGTCGGGAAGACGTTGGGCGCCGTCGCGCGCGAGAAGCAGCTCTCGCTCTTCGATACCGCGCTCTGGCTCGCGCGCAACGGCTTTCCCGATGTGCTGGGCGGCGCGGTCTGGACGATGCGGGCCGTGGGCATGGTCGACATCGAGGAATGGATGCGCCATGACTGGAACGGGGTGTCGCTCGACCGCGCCGTGGATGACGTCGCCACGTGCAAGCCGTTCACGCATCCCGGCACCTGGGGCACCTCGGGTCGGCTCCTGCGCACCTTCGTGCTCGACCGGAAGACGATCACGATGCCGTACGCGATCCGCTCGCTCACCGGCGTCGGCGCGCAGGCGCTCGGCCTCACCGATCGCGGGCTCCTCCGCGAGGGGATGATGGCGGACGTCGTCGTCCTCGATCCGGCCACGATCGGCTCTGATGCGACGTATCTGACGCCGTGCGTCCGGCAGAGCGGTATCGAGGCTGTGCTGGTGAACGGCGCGGTGGTGGTGTCGGCCGGGACGCAGGGGACGGCACTGCCCGGCCGGGTGCTCGAGCGGCAGCGACCGCGGCGTGCGGGTCCGGCGTAGCGCGACGCGCGGGCCTACTTCGCTCACTTGGGCGGTTTCGTTGCGGACGCCGCGTTGAACTCGACGGCGGCACGGACGAGCGACTGGAATGCGCGCGCGTCGACCGTGTCGTCCTCATGGATGTCGATGGCGCGTCGCGTGCCGCCGTCGAGACTCGCGTTGAACAGCGCGTGCGGGTCGTTGAGCGAGGCACCATGGGCGAAGGTCAACTTCACCTTGTCCTTGTAGCGCTCACCAGTGCAGATGATGCCGCCGAGGGACCAGACGGGGACGCCCTGCATCGCGTTCGATGGTTTTCGCCATTTCACCTCTTCCACGATGTCGGGGTTCGCATCGTGGATGAGCGCGCGCATCGCGCGCAGCGTCTCGGCGCGCCAATCCGTGGGCTCGGCGGTGTTCTTGCTGCCCGACTCGGCCTTGTTGTTGTCGAACGCCATTTGCCTGCTCCCCCAAGATGAACGACATGCACATCAGATCGCCCGACACCGACTAGTGCGCAGCCCCCCGGCGGGCGAACGCCGCCGACGAGTCGACGTACGCCCGGTACCCCTCGGGATCGATGAACGGTTGCACCGGATCCTTTGCGGCCGCGCTGGCAACAAACTTGCGATAGCGACCCCACGCTCGCGCATGGTTCGTGACCCAGATGTCGGCGGGGAGACTGTGCAGCACGTCCACGCTGCGCTCGATATCGGCTCGTTGTTCCGCGTATCGCATCCCGAGCATCGGTTCCACGCTGCACGCGCTCACGACATTGAGCTCCCGATCACCATCACGAACGGGGAACGACCACGACGTGCACCCGCGCGTGTGGCCGCCGGTCACATGCGCCGTGAGTGCGAGCGGCCCGACCCGCACGGCATCACCGTCCTTGAAGGTGTGGACGACCGGAACCGCCGGGTAGCCCACGAGGCCGAGCCGCACGAGGGCGCGCAAGGGCCAGGTCATGTCGGGATCATCGCCGCCCGTCGACAGGGAGTAGGCGCTCGGCGCGCTCGCCCAGATCTCCGCACCGGACGCTTGCTGCAGCACCCCCAGCCCGCCGCCGTGGTCGGGATGCGGCTCCGAGTTCACGAGCACTTTCACATCCGTGATCTTGAAGCCGAGCTTGGCGATGCTTCCCATGATCATCCGGGCGGTGCTCGGGTAGCCACCGTCGAGCACGATGTGACCCGCGGGCCCGGTGATCAGGAAGGCTGACGCGTCGTTCGCGCCGACGTAGTACAGATTGCCCGCGATGCGGAACGGTTCGGCCGGTTGCTGCCCGCCGATCTTCGTCGCATTCAGCGATCGGCCAACGAGGACGAGCGTCAGCGCACACGCGAGCGTGATCAGCGCCGCCAGTCGGAGTCGCTTGGCGATGTGCGGTTTCATGCTTGCAAAGCTCGCTCCCTGCAGTCACGTGACGCTACGTGACGGTACAGCGCCACGGTTCCGGTGAGCGTACGCCGGTCACCTGATGAACGCGCCATCGGGCGTCAGCCCGCCGCGGCAACTAGTACTTCCAGCTGTATCCCACCCGCACCACTTGCGTCTCCAGGTAGTCCGTGCTGACGAGCCGGAAGTTGCTGCCGCGAATCGTGCGCTCTGCCTGGTTCGTGTTGAACACATCGGTAGCGTTCACGACGATCTCGCCCCGTCCGCGCTGCACGCTCTTCCTCGCGCCGACATCCAGCGCATAGCGGCTCCCGACCCGTCCTTGCGGGAGGAGGTCGGGGGCGAGGTAGACGTTGGACAGTTGCAGTTGCCACTCGCCGGGCAGGAACAGGGTCGCGTTCAGCTTGACGTTGCCCGAGGTGAGCTGCTCGCGCGCTGCCGTGTACGTGACCGGCACCGGGTAGAGGTTCACGACCGAGAAGGCATCGATCGTGCGGCGATACACGTTGGCGTTGGCATTGAGCTGCACGGTGGCGTTGACCGACTGCTGCCAGACCACTTCGCCCCCCGAGCTCCAACTGCGACCTGCGTTCTGGAACACGTTGTACAACAACACGCTCCCCGGAGCCTGCGTGGCGATGCGCGTGATCGTGCCGTCGACGATCCGGTGATACGCCGCGGCATACAGGCTGCCCTTGGCCCAGTTGGCCTTGTAACCCAGCTCCACGGAGGTGGAATACTGCGGCTTGAGCGCCGGGTTGCCGACCTTGATCAGCTCCGGTTCGTCGTACTTGGGGAAGATGCGGATGTCGACTTCGTTCGGCCGGTCCACGCGCCGGTTGAAGAAGAGCGAGAGCTTGTTGGAGTCGTCGAACTTCCAGGCCGCGCGCACGTTGGGGAACGGCTGGAAGTAGCGGTAGCCGTCGCTCCTGTACGTGTTGTGGTTGGGGTTGACGTCGTAGTCCAGCTCCACCGCCTCGACGCGAATCCCCCCTTCGAGTTCGAGCTGTTGGCTCTCGAACACGTAGTTGCCGTAGAGCGCGGGGATGATCTCGCGATACGTGGCCGCGCCCCCCGCCCCGGTATCGATCGGCGTGTTCTGCCCCGGGAAGAACTGCATGTTCACCGGGATCGCGCGATACCGTCCCTTGAAACCCCCCTCGAAGCGTCCCTGTGACAGCGGTCGGACATAGTCGACGTTCAGGTCCACGACATGTTCGTCGGACAGCAGCTTGAACGCATCGCGTCCGACAAAGGCGGGCAGGGTATTGGTGAAGAAGTACTTCTCGTCCTCGCGATGGAACGAGTAGTTGGACGTGAAGGTGAGCGTGTGCCCTGCCTGGGGAAACTTGTGCACGAGCGCCGCAGTCGCGAACGCGGTGTACTTGACCTCGTCCTCGAGGAACTGCCAGAGCCGATAGCGGTTCTGCACCGTCCCGTCGAAGTAGGGATTGTCGCCGTCGTCGAGGATCTTCTCCCGGTTGAACAGCGCGGACACGCGCAGCGTGTTGCGCTCGTCGAACGCATGGTCCACGCCACCATTGAGCGTGGCGTAGTCGGTGGTCCGGTTGCGCTTGATCTGCTGCACGATCACCGTGCCGTCGTCGTACGTGCGCGTCGAGAACTCGTTCTTGTTGAGCGTCGGCGCATAGAGCCAGTCGGCCTGCAGGAAGGTGTTGGTCGCGCCGCTGCGGTAGTTGATCGCGGCCGACGGATTGAACTTGGGCGTGCCGCGGAACTGCTCGCGGATGGTGGGCAGGTTCTCCTTCTTGACCCAGAGCGCGCCCGCGCCCCCCACGATCCCCAGCCTGCCGTTGAAGCCCTTCTGCTCTTCCTTCTTGAAGATCAGGTTGATGATGCCGGCGCTCGCGTTCGCATCGAACTTGGCCGACGGATTGTTGATGATCTCGATGCGCTCCAGCGCCGATGCCGGCAGGTTGTCGAGCCCGAGCTGCGAGCCGAAGCCGGTGAGCGCGGTCTGCTTGCCATCGATGAGGACCACCACCTTGTCGCTGCCGCGCACGAGCACCTTGCCGTCCTGCGCGACCGTCACCCCCGGCACCGTCGACATCGCCTGCAGGACCGACCCGCCCGCCTGCGTGATGTTGTCGCTGACGGTGAAGGTCTTGCGGTCCATCGCCTCGGCGACGGCCTCGGTCCCACCGGTGATCACGACGCCCGTCAGCGAGAGGGGCTCCCGCGCCATTGGCAGCGGCCCCAGGTCGAGGAAGGGGCTGAGTTCGCCAATCAGGACGCGCTGGCGAATCGGGCGATAGCCGATCGACCGGGCGAAGAGGACATACACCCCCTTCTTGAGCCCCGAGAAGGTGAAAGCGCCCGCCGCATCGGTGAGTCGACCCGTGACAAAGGTGCTGTCCTTCTCGGTCAGGAGTTGGAGGGAGAGGTACGGGAGTGCGGCCCGTGAGGCGGAGTCGACCAGTTGACCGGAGAGCGTGACGCCGGCGGCGGTGACCTGCGCCGAGAGGGGCGCGGCGATCGACAGGGCGAGGAGGAGCGACAGGAGGACGCGGTACGGCACGGTTGGGCGGGACATGTGGGAGCGTACGGAAGCGGCGTTCAATCTTACGTAGGGAGAACCCCTTCATGGTGGTCAGGGGGTTGGCGGCGCGTCTCGCGCAGTTCCTTCCTTTTGTGGCGAGCGTATGTGTGAAACATGAGACGGTTGTGTTGTCGGGTCGCCTCAGCGTGCCGTACGGCCGAACTCAGAAGCGTCCAATCTCGCTCGGAGAAATCAGAAGCGCACGCGAGGAGAGCAGCGGAGTGAGCAGGACGACCCGAGCGCGCTCCGTGGAATGACTCGGCGCGGCGCGCTACTTGCATCACTTCAAGATGTCGAGCGACGTCGCTCGTCGAAGCATTCGTTTCTGATATACGGTCGCCGACGCGACCAATCCCCCGCTGGTCTTGGAGCCCTACCATCATGAAGCTTGCCGCACTCTTCACCGCAGGAGTCCTCTCGTTTGCCGCTACGACGCTGTCGGCGCAAACGGATGTTTCCCCCGACCTCAGCACCGGAATCGGCAGCTTCTACACCGACCGATACGATCCGGCCCTCTTCGTGGTCAACAACGGCGTGCAGGGGCGCAACAACGTCCTGCAGATCGCGATCGACCGGACGACCGACCTGGTGAACCGGCCCTCGGGGTACGGGTTCACCTTCTACAACACGCAGGGTCGCAAGACCAACGTCAACACGAGCGGCTCGTGGCTGTTCAAGTCGGACCTGTTCGTGTCGTCGAGCTGGAGCACGCCGAGTCTGGGGTTCGCCCGAACCGACATGTGGGCCACCTCCACCGATGACCCGGCGTTCACCAATCCGTCCGCGTACCCGATCGTCGGTTTCACCAACTACGGTGGCCTCGCCCGGTTCCGCGGCTACGACATCAACACCGGCAACTGGATCAACTTCTCGAACACCGTGAACTTCGGTGCCTGGAATTCCCTTGAAATGCGCTACGACGCCAACACGACGTCGCTGAGCTATCTCGTGAACGGTTCCTTGGCTGCCACGCTGAACGACGCCAACGCATCGACCGGCGTCGCCAACGTCATGTACCAGGCCTACAACTTCAACGATCCGAACCTCGGCGTGTCGGGCAACGCCGACTACACCGTGAACTGGTCGAACACGGAAGTCGTGCCTGAGCCGTCGACCTACGCGCTGATGGCAACCGGCCTCTCCTTCGTGGGCGCCCTGCGTCGCCGTCGTCGCGTCGTCGCGAAGTAAGCACGCACGCTGCACCTCGCACGGTACGATCATCGCCCCTTGGTCTTCGCGACCAGGGGGCGATCCTCGTTTCCACGTCCGGCCAACCAGCCGCGTCTGCCTTCGATCATCCCGGCTGTTCGCGGCGGTACCCCCACCGCCATACGGTGCCAGCGTCAGGGTCCTGAGCCTCGCCAACCAGCTTGAGCCCGACCTTCTCGAGAATGCGTGTCGAGGCGTTCCGCTCCGGCAGCGTCAGCGCAACAACCTCTCGAACCGCCTCCGAAGAGATCGCTCGCCTCACCAGTTCGGTGGCCATGGCGGTCGCGTAGCCCCGGCCCTCGAACTCAGGAAAGGTGAAATAGGCGATCTCGACCGCGCCATCCTCCCCCGGACCATGCGCGAACCCGCAGGTACCGACCACCAACGCCAGCTCGCTATCGACCACGAGGTAACCGCCCCACTCTGGCGCGCGGGGCACGTTGGCGAACAGCGCCAAGGTCTGCGACACCACCTCACGGAGCACCGGCAGGTTCTCGCCAAGGGATGCGCCATAGGCGCTGGCGAAACTGTCGGACGGTTCCGCGATGATCCGATGCAGCCTCTCGTCGACGTTCAGCAGTCCAACCGATCGCACGCTGTGCCTCATCACGCCAGAAACTCGCCCAGTTCCGCTTCGCTCAGCTGCGCGACAAGCTCCCGGCCATGGTCGTACCCCTTGCCGGCAATCGCATCGAAGGAGCGCCAGTCCAGCAGGCTGTAGCGGCTCACATCAGGATTGAAGTACAAGTCCATGTACCGCTTGGTCTCGGTGCGCCGAGCCGAGCTGTACAGGAGCATTGAGTTGATCATGATCGCGACCAGCGAGGGTACGCGGTACTTCTTCTGATGCTTGGAGCGAAACCGGTCGCGAAGCAGCGACATGGGGCGCGGCATTTCCGTGAAGTTCAACTTGCGCGGCTTGTCGATCACCAGATCGACGCCGATCACCTTGCCCACGCCCAACCGGCTCATCACGTCGGCTGGAAAATTGTTGAACGTGCCTCCGTCGACCAGGAGATCATCGCCATCGACCACTGGCGGAAAGACCCCCGGAATCGCCGTGGTCGCCCGCAGGTACTTGATGAGCGGGCCGCGCGTGTGAACGACCTCCCGCGCTTGCGAGAAGTTGCTCGACACCATGAACAGCGTCCGCCAGCTGTCCTCGATGTCGGGTTCCTCGCGCCCCAGAAACTCCCGGACGGAGTTGCTGATCATCTGCTGCATCCGCACCCCGCGAATCAGCGAGACCAGAGGGATCCAGTTGTAGTCCTTGGTCGGGTTGTACAGCGCGCCCTTCTTCATGGTCTGTGCGACGCGGTCGGCGGGCTTGTCGTACGAGATCGCAGCCGCCACGACGGCACCGATGCTCGTTCCTCCCACATAATCGATCGGGATACCGGCCTCTTCGAGTGCCTTCAACACGCCGATGTGCGCGAACCCCTTCGCTCCGCCGCCAGCCAGCACCAGCCCGATCGCGTTGCCGCTCAGGATCCGGGCCAGCCGGCCCATGTCGCGGGCGAGCCCCTGCCGGATGTGATAGTGGGCCTTCATGCCGGGCCGATGCCGCAGCCATGCGGCCGTCCCGTGCGGCGACGCGGTATCGGCCGGGTGCACCAGCACCAGCACCTCGGCCGCACCCAGCTGCCGCTTCCACGACTGGTATTCCGACTCCAGCTCGCTCAACTCGGGCGATTCGCGGGTGTCGGCGAGGAACAGGATCTCATCGGCCTGCCGCAAGCACCGGCGCGTCCATTCCGTCATGGTGCGGTCCGCCACGTACACCAGGAACTCGTGCTGCGACTCGATGTCATCCAGCCAGCGTGTCAGCTCGCGGTACGTCGCGCTGTCGCTCTTCTCGGCTTGCGCCAGCCCTGGACGGCCGCGGGCAGCGTCGACCGACGCGCTCGATGCCACGTAGATCGCACCCCGCTTGGCGAGGAGCGGCTGCAGTTGCTCCACGAAGTCGGCCAGCGGAATGGTGTCGTGCACCGCGAACAGGCAGATGTTGACCGGCTTCTTGATCGGCTTGCGCGGATTCTGCGCCGTCTGCAGGCGGTTGATGATGAGCCTGGTGACGTTCATGGCGACACCAGGATACGCCGCAATGACCTCCTCGAACGTCTCCTTGGACAACCGCACCAGGAGACTGTCCCGGATGGCCACGATGGTGGCACTGCGAGGCGCCTCCGTGAACACCGCCATCTCGCCGACCGTCTCTCCCCGCACGATCTCCCCGATCACCTTCGGCTGACCATCCGCATCGGTGATGAGCGCCTTCAAGCGGCCACTGATCACGAAGTAGAGCGTGGTGTCGATGTCATGCTGGCGAAAGAGGGTTTCGCCCCCGCCAAGCTCCACCCACTCCAGCTTGGGCTCGATCAACGACAGCATGGTCTCGTCGAACTCACCGAAGATCCGGGTGAGGTTGCTGATCAACAGTTCATGCTGTCCGTGCTGCGAGTGCGATTCCAGCATGCGGGATGGTCGGGAGTTGTCGGATTGGTCGAGCGGCTGCCGCGGGGATGGCCGCTCGGGTGGGTACGGCGGTGGCGTCACGTCACGGCGCAAAGCCGGGCGGCATGCGCGTTGCCCCACCTGGAGCCGCGAACCGTTGAATCAATGACGCCTGTGCGGGATAGGCGGCGAGCAGTTCGGTCGCGACGCCGGCCTCGAAGCAGTCACCGGTGAATCCCGGCGCCATGGTGCAACCGAAGAGCGCATAGCGTCCTCCGGGGACCAGGCCGCCTGCTTGCCAGACCCCGGCAGGCACGACGTACTGCACCACCTGTCCCGCGTGTGGATCCGTGCCCATCACAACCGTCTCGTACCGGCCATCGGCGTGCAGCAGGTGGAGCGTGAACGGATCGCCGGCATAGGCGTGCCACACTTCCTCGTGCGTGAGCCGGTGCAGGCAGGAGATGCTCTCCGGGCTGTTCGCGTACATGCCGATCATCGCCGTGCCGGCAGGCGTGCCACGAGCGTCGTCATGCGTCGATCGCCACGTGCTGCGATACAACGTGCCCTCGACCGGCAGGCGATCGAAGCGATAGTGCCGGAGCATGGCGACCGTGTCGGCGTGGATCGATTGGCCGTCGAATCGTGCGAGATCGATCACGTCGATGATCGCGTCGAGATTGATGGGGCCGTAGCAGTGAGGAAAGAGGTCGCTCGCGCGTGGATCGGGACGGGATGATTCCGGTGACGCCGAGGGGTGCAGCGGAGCCGGAGCCTCGTAGACCAGCGGCGCCGTGAGCAGCGTCGGGTCGACGATGAGCAGCACGAGATCGGGAACGCCGTCGAAGTAGGCACGCGCGGTGGGCAGCACCTGATGCCCCCGCGAGAGGTGAATGAACCCCTCGTTGTCCAGGCTGTCCGCGCGATAGGCGTCGGTGCTGCGAGCCTCGGCCCACGCGGCACGCGAGCAGATGTGGAAGACGGCAGTCTCGCGGGGTGCATCCGCCCGTGCATCAGTGCTCGCGATCATCGGGCGCCGGTCATCACGTAGGTCGCACTCGTGGGTGTGGCACCTGCCGTCCGACGCAGTCGCCCGTTAGCCGCCAGATGTTCGAGAAGCTTGAACACCGTCTCGGCGTGCTCGGCAAGACCCGCCGCGGCAGCCACCTGCTCGGCCGTGCGTGGTGTCGGCGTGGCCCGCAAAGCGGCGAGCACGCCGTGCTGCATGGTGAGCACCGCCGTCGCCGCCTTCTTGCCCGCCTCGACCCCCGGCTGATGGTAGGCGTTCACATTCACCAGTGAGGCGTACAAGCCCACCGCACGCTCGTACAGGGCGATCAGCGCCCCCACCGACCGTGGGCTCACATCCGGCAGCGTCAGGGTCATCGACTCGCGGTCGTTCTGATGCATCGCCTCGCGCGTGCCGAGCATGAAGCCGAGCAGGTAGTCACCCGCTGTCACGTCCGGCTCGACGTCCAGTGCGGGTCCCTGCTGATCGGCCAGCACGTCAACGAAGGTGAGAAAGAAGTTGTGCACGCCGTCGCGGAGCTGCTGCACGTACGCGTGCTGATCGGTCGATCCCTTGTTGCCGTACACGGCAATGCCCTGATGCACCACGGCGCCCGACAGATCGCGCTCCTTGCCCAGCGACTCCATGACCAACTGCTGGAGGTAGCGCGAGAAGAGCAGCAGGCGATCCTTGTAGGGCAGGACCACCATGTCCTTCGTGCCGCGACCGCCGCCGGCGTGATACCACATCAGCGCCAGCAGCGCGGCAGGATTCGCGGCCACCGTGGTCGTCCGCGTCGCCACGTCCATCAGGCGTGCCCCGTCGATCAATGCACGGATGTCGATGCCCTGCAGTGCGGCCGGCAACAGGCCGACAGCCGAGAAGACCGAGGTGCGACCACCCACCCAGTCCCACATCGGGAACCTCGCCAGCCAGCCACCGGCCGTCGCGACGCGGTCGAGTTCGCTTCCATCACCCGTGACGGCGACGGCGTGTTTCGCGAAACTGAGGCCGGCCGTTCGGTACGCCGCATCGGCAAACAGCATCCCGTTGCGCGTCTCCTTGGTGCCACCCGACTTGGAGATGACCAGCGTCAGCGTGGTGGCGAGCCGGTCACCAAGGCGCTCGATCACGCGCGCCATGCCGTCGGGGTCGGTGTTGTCGAAGAAGTGCGGCGCGAGCTTGTCCGCGCCCGTGCCCAGTGCATCGGCGATGAACTGCGGTCCGAGTGCCGAGCCGCCGATCCCGATCACCAACACCTGCTCGAAGCGGGCGCCACGCTCGGCGCAGATGGCACCACTGTGCACCGCTGCCGCGAACTGCTGGATGCGCTCCAGCGTGCTCGTGATCGCGGAGCGCAGGGCCGGCTCCGGCGCCAGCTCGGGCGCACGCAGCCAGTAGTGGCCGACCATGCGCCCTTCATCCGGATTCGCGATGGCGCCGGCCTCGAGCGACTGCATCGCCGCAAACGCCGTGGCCATCGGAGCGGCCATGCGGTCCGCGAAGTCATCGGCGAAGCGCATGCGCGAAATGTCGAGCGACATCCCGAGCGACTCGATGACGCAGAGATGGGCGCGGTAGCGCTCCCAGAGTTCGAGCGTGTTCATGGCAGCTCCTTGGCACTGGCCACCACGGCATCGGTGGTGAAGCCGAAGTTGGCCAGTCGTTGTTGACGGAGGCAGAACGCTACCACGATGCGCGTCCGGCTGCTCCTCGAACAGTTCCCGGCAGGGCCCTACGGCACCGCCCCTCCCAGCGCGCGACTGTACTGCCGTCGCAGCACCAGCCACTGCGCCTCGAGATCCACCTTCCGCGCCAGCACCCCCGCCAACGGTCTCCCCTCGGCGCTCCCCGACCCGTACCCCCCGTCGCCGACCAGCGCGTTGTACAGCGCGCCATAGTGCGCGAGCAGACGCGCGGGCGCGACGGTGCTCGGGGGCGTGGCCCGCGCAACAAGCGCACGCTCGATCGCGCTCATCGAGTCGCGCTGCGCAGCCGGCAGCGCCCGGATGGCCGCCACGATCTCGTTGATCGCCGTGATCGTATCACGCACCGCGCGCGCCGAACGGAACTGCGCGTCGTAGTCCGCCTGCGTGATCGACGGTGCCGCCGGATTCCCGATGATCGTCAATGTGCGCGTCCGTACCACGCTGTCGGCGGTGAGGCGCACGGCGTATCGGCCGGGCGGCAGCTTGACCCCTTCGCCACTGAATCCGGAGGTGCCGTTCCGCGGGCCCTCCGTCCTGAGGTCCCATTCGACGCGCTGGAACCCTGCGCTGCTGCGCAGCTTCGCCGTGCCATTGGCGCGCGCCGCCGCGCTGTCGCTGTCGAAGCGCCGCACCACCGCGTTCAGCGAGTCCATTATCTCGACACCGACGCGCTTGGCCGCGCTCGGCAGCACGAAGTTGATCAGGGCGCCGTCGGGCAGGTCGTCGGGCTTGGTGAGATCCACTTCGCGGAGCGGCTCGCCGACCGTACCGCGTGCCGCGGGGCGAGGCGTGTACAGTCGCACGGCCACCGCGCGATCGCGCGCAACTTCCCGCAGCGGCGTGAGATCGTCGAGCACCCAGAACGAGCGGCCCTGCGTCGACAGCACCAGGTCACCACGATGCACCTTCATGTCGGTCACCGGGGTCACGGGCAGGTTGAGCTGCAGCGGCTGCCAGCGCACGCCATCGTCGAACGAGACGTACGCGCCGAACTCGGTGCCGGCGTAGAGCAGGCCGCGCTGCACATCGTCTTCGCGGACCACGCGCACGAAATGGCGCGCCGGGATGCCGTTGGTTCCATCGGCAATGCGGCGCCAGGTGGCCCCGAAGTCGTCCGTCCGGAAGACGTACGGCGTGAAGTCGTCCTCACGGTACCGCTGCACCGTCACGAACGCGCGCCCGGGCGCATGCGGCGAGAGGGTGATCCGATTCACGGTGCCACGTGCCGGCATGCCGGGTGGCGTGATCTTTCGCCAGGTCGCGCCATCATCCCGCGTGATCTGCACGAGCCCGTCATCGGTGCCGACCCAGATGGTGCGCGTATCGGTCAATGACGGCGCCACCGCGAAGATGGTCGTGAACACTTCGACCCCCGTGTGATCCGGCGTGATCGGGCCGCCGGGCCACTGCTGAAACGTGGGATCGTTCGTCGTGAGATCGGGGGACATGCGCGTCCACGCCGTGCCACCGTCGCGGCTCCGATAGAGGTACTGGCTGGCGTGGTACAGCGTGCGCGGCTCCAGGGGCGACACGACAATCGGTGCCACCCACTGCCAGCGATTCGTCATCTCGGCCGGCGCCAGGCTCGTCGCTTCCGGCCACCCCTTCACCGAGATGCGCGTGTCGGTGGCCAGCTCGTAGCGATTGATGGCGCCGCCATAGCAGCCGCCCCAGATGGTGCCCGGGTGGTCGGGATGGACGGCCACCGGCCCCGTCTCACATCCCGCGCCGTAACCCCATTCCTGCTGCGGCCGCAGCGAATTGTGCAGCCGGCGCTGCAGCACGCTGATCGCCGTGTTGTCCTGCTGTGATCCATAGATGCGATACGGATACTGATTGTCCACCTGCACGTCGTACAACTCCGCCGTGGGCTGGTTGTACATCGACGAGAAGGTGCGGCCGTCATTCAGCGTCACGGTGGTGCCGCCGTCGTCCGAGACGGCGAAGATCGACGGGTTCACCGGGTTGATCCAGATATCGTGCACATCGCCGTGTGGCACAGGCACCACGTCGAAGCGCGCGCCGGCATCCTCCGACCGGAGCGCCGCCACGTTGAGCACGTACACACGATCACGATTCCGCGGATCGGCGCGGACATGTCCATAGTAGAACGGCCGGCCACGCACGCGCGATTCGCTGTTCACGCGCGTCCACGTGGTACCGCGATCATCGGACCGATACAGCCCCCCGTCCGGCTCGGCTTCGATGAGCACCCAGAGACGGCTCGGATCGGCGGGCGACTGTGTCACCTGCACCTTGCCGACCATCCCCGTGGGCAGCCCGCCGCCAACCTTGGTCCACGAGTCGCCGCCATCCCGTGAGCGATAGAGCCCACCCTCCGGTCCGCCCGAGATGAGCGTCCACGGCTTCCGCTCGGCGCGCCACATGCCGGCCCACAGTTCACGCGGATCATCCGGGCTCATCACGATCGAGACGCCACCGGTGCTGTCGTTGAGCGCCAGCACATGCTGCCACGTCGTGCCACCGTCGCGCGTGCGGAAGATGCCACGCTCGCTGTTCCGTCCGAACGGATGACCGAGCGCGGCCACGAACACTTCGTCCGGGTTCGCCGGATGCACCACCAGCTTGCCGATCGCGCCCGCTTCGCGCAGGCCGACAAAGCGCCAGCTCCGCCCCGCATCGATGGACTTCCAGACGCCGGTGCCCGTCGAGACGTTGCCGCGAATCGAGGCGCTGCCGGTGCCCACGTAGATCGTGTTCGGGTCGCTGTCCGCGACATCTATGGCGCCGATATTCCCGTTGTCGAGGTATCGATCCGTGATCGGTGTCCAGTGCGTGCCGGCATCGTCGCTCTTCCAGACGCCGCCGCCGGTCGTGCCCATGTAGAACAGGTGTGGCTGGCTTGCGACCCCCGTGACCGCCGTGGCCCGACCGCCCCGGAAGGGACCCACCATCCGGTAGCGCATGCCGCCAAAGAGCGCGCTGTCGACGCTGGCTGGCGGCACGGCGCTCGCCGGGCGCGTGGCCGCTCGCTGCGCCTGGTGCGTTGACGGCAGCAACAACGTGAGGAGCAGCCCTGCGGAATGCCTGGCGATCGGTGTGAACTTCACGGTGAGTCCCCGGTGGGTCTGGCGCGCTGAATCGGTCGGTTGACGCGTCGAGGATGTTGCGTCAGAACGTCCCGTCGCGCAACGGGACGGCGATGGTGTACACTGGCGTGAGGGGTGGTAGCGGAGCGCCGGCGCCACCCCATCGACGCACCATAGCGACCAACGCGACCCGCTAGCTTTGCCTCTCGACCATGCCTCGCGATCCCCTCAGCATCCTCCAGTCCGTCTTCGGCTATCCGGCCTTTCGTGGCCATCAAGCCGAGGTGATTGATCACGTCACCGGCGGCGGCGACGCGCTGGTGCTGATGCCGACCGGCAGCGGCAAGTCGCTCTGTTATCAGGTGCCGTCGCTGGTGCGCGACGGCGTCGGGGTGATCATCTCCCCCCTCATCGCGCTCATGCAGGACCAGGTCGCCGCGCTCGCCGAGCTGGGAGTGAAAGCGGCGTTCCTGAACTCGACCCTGAGCGCCGCCGACGCGGCGCGCACCGAACAGATGGTGCGCAACGGCGAGCTCGACATGGTGTACATCGCGCCCGAGCGGCTGCTGACCGAGCGGTGCCTGTCGCTGCTGGAGCGCAGCCCGATCGCCCTGTTTGCCATCGACGAAGCGCATTGCGTCTCGCAGTGGGGGCACGACTTTCGCCCGGAGTACATCCAGCTCTCGGTGCTGCACGAGCGGTTTCCGCAGGTGCCGCGCATCGCGCTCACGGCCACGGCCGACCGCCAGACGCGCGCCGAGATCGTGCTGCGCCTCCAGTTGGAAGGTGCACGGATCTTCCGCACGAGCGTGGATCGGCCGAACATCCGCTATCGCGTGATCGAGAAGCAGACCGCCCGCACGCAGCTCCTGCATTTCTTGCGCACCGAGCACGACGGCGACGCCGGCATCGTGTACTGCCTCTCGCGCAAGAAGGTGGACGAGACCGCGCAGTACCTGGTGACGCAGGGCATCACCGCCCTGCCGTACCATGCCGGCATGAGCGCCGATGCGCGACAGAAGCATCAGGCCCGGTTCCAGCGCGAAGATGGCGTGGTCATGGTCGCGACCATCGCGTTCGGCATGGGTATCGACAAGCCCGATGTGCGCTTCGTGGCGCATCTCGATCTGCCAAAGAGCCTCGAGGGCTACTATCAGGAGACCGGACGAGCCGGACGTGACGGACTGCCGGCCAACGCCTGGATGGCGTACGGGCTGCAGGACGTCGTCCAGCTGCGCCGCATGATCGAGGAGTCGGAGGCGGACGCCGAGTACAAGCGCGTGCAGGTCGCCAAGCTCGACGCGATGCTTGCCTTCTGCGAAAACACCGACTGCCGGCGCGTGCGCCTGCTCGCCTACTTCGGTGAGCAGGGAGCGCCCTGCAACAACTGTGACACCTGCCTCACGCCGCCGTCGTCAGTCGACGGCACCGTCCCGATGCAGCAGCTGCTCTCCTGCATCGCGCGCACGGGGCAGCGCTTTGGCGCGATGCATGTCATCGATGTCCTGCTCGGCGCCGAAACGGACAAGGTGCTGCACTGGCGTCACACGGAGCTGAGCACCTTCGGCATCGGGCGCGAACGCTCGGCGCAAGAATGGCGCGCGATCATCCGGCAGGGGATTGCGGGTGGCCTGATCATGGTGGATCACGAGCAGTACGGCGGACTGCGCCTCACGGCGGCGAGCCGAGACGTGCTCAAGGGCGCGCAACGCGTACCACTGCGCGAATGGCGGAAAGCCGAGCGCGTGAAGAAGGCCAAGCCCACCGCGGTCGTGGCCGATGACGTGTCGTCGGATGACGTGGCGCTGTTCGATCAGCTGCGAGCGTGGCGCCGCGACACCGCGCTCGCCCATGGCGTGCCGGCCTACGTGATCTTCCACGACGCGACGCTCAAGGAGATCGCCCGTGTCCGGCCCTCGAACCTGGCCGAACTGCGCGGCATTGCCGGCGTCGGCGAGCGCAAGCTCGAGGCCTACGGATCCGAGATCGTCGACATGCTGGCGTAGGTCAGGGCGCGCTCCATCACCGCCGGTTCAGCTTCGCTCCGTTCACGAACGTTGCGATGTCGCGCGAGAGCGCCTTGAGCAGCTCCGGGTGGATGTACATCATGTGCCCCCCTTCGTAGTACTTGAGGCTCACGCGGTCCTTGTACGTGTCCTCGAACCCGAGATGTGCGAAGGTGTGCTCGGTGGCCGCGAACGGCGTCGCCATGTCATAGTAGCCGTTGGCCACCATCACCTTGAGGAACGGGTTGCGAGCCATCGCCTGACGCAGCTCGTTCACCAGGTTCAGGTAGCGATTGTTGTACGGCGCGTAGTTCCACGGCTGCACCTGCCCCGACGTGTAGTACGGCAGGTCGGTCTCCCACTTGAGCTCGTCGCGGATGTAGTGCGAGAAGAGCGCGGTGTACGGCCCCGCGAGCGCATCGTTCGACGGGTCGGATTCCTGGAACTCCCCGGCATCATCGGCATCGAGCCCGGTGTAGCGCCCGTCGAGCCGCCCCACGTGCACCCCGCGGTCGCGCAGCAGCTCCTTCCGGAACCGCGGGTCGCTCACGCGAAGGTTGGCCCGCAACACGAATTCGGTCGACAGCCCCGACAAGCGCGCCACCTTCTGCGCCATCGCCTGTCGTTCGGTCGCGCTCAGCGCGTTCCCCCGGTTGAGCGCAGTCAGATACTCTCCGAACGCGAAGGCACGCGACTCCGCCACCGCCTTCTTGAGGTCGCCCTGCAGCTCCGGCGGCAGCTTCTTGTGATACCAGGCGATGGCCGTGTACGACGGGAGGAAGTTCGCGTAGGGCAGGTCGTGCCCCGCCGCGTACCCCTTGGACAGATAGTCGAGAATCGACGACACCAGCACGATGCCGTTCAGCTCCACACCGTGACGCGACTGCAGCACCTCGGCCAGCCCCGCCGAGCGCATGGTGCCGTAGCTCTCTCCCAGCAGGAACTTCGGCGAAGGCCACCGCTTGAACTTGGTCAGGTAGAGCCGGATGAACTCCGCCACCGACTCGATGTCGCCGGTCACCCCGGTGAACTGCTTCGGGTCTTCCCCCTCAGCGGCGCGCGAGTACCCCGTCTGTACCGGATCAATCATCACGATGTCGGTGACGTCGAGCGGCGATTCGTTGTTGTTCACCAGTTCGTACGGCGGCCCCGGCTGGAACCCCTCGGCGGCCATCTTCACCCGCTTGGGGCCCATGAGCCCCATGTGCAGCCAGATGGACGGCGACCCCGGGCCGCCGTTGTACGAGAAGGTGATCGGGCGCGTTCCCACATCCTGAGCGTCGCGCGTGTACGCCACGAAGAAGAAGTGGCCGCGTGCCTTCCCGTTGGGGTGCCGCAGCACGAGCGTGCCGGTGGTGGCCGTGTAGCGGACGTCGGCGCCGTCGATCTTCATCACGTGCGCGGTGGTGACGATCCGGTCGTCGGCACCGAGGGGCGATGCCGCCGGCATGCTCGCCGACTGGGACGTCGATGCCGCGGTTGGCTGGCGCGGTGCGGCGGTCGGTGCCTGCGCGTTCACGACCGAGAGGCTCAGAACGGTCGTCAGCAGTGCGAGGGCGTTGCGGAGAGGTGTCATTGAACCGGATGGTGACCGCGCGCCGTCACCCCTTGAAGGTGGCCTTCCGCAGCCGCTCGATGCGGCCGCGCACATCGCGCACCACAACCTGCAGCTCGGGGTCTGCGTTCTTGTAGAGCTCCACGAACGCCTCGTAGTGCTCGAGCGCCTTGAGCGGCTTCCCCTTGGCCTCGTACAGCTCGCCGAGCTTCTGGTGGCTGCGCGCGGTCTCGTAGACTCCCGTGCTGAAGGTGCGCACGAACCCCGGCGTCGCGAGGTACGCTTCGAGCGTCGCGATGGCCGAATCGGGTTGATTGAGCTTCTGGTACGCGCTGGCGACATCGGGTCCGAAGCGCTGTATCCCGGCTGCCTTGAAGCGCGTCATCCCGTCCTTCCACAGGCGGAGTGCTTCGTCTGTCCGGCCCGCGGCCATGGCGCTGGCGCCGCGCACTTCGGCCAGTCTGACTTCGTCAAACAGACGATTCGATTCCGTGGTGCGGCGCTCGAGGTCACGCGTGAACGCGTTGGCCTGTTCGGTGAGACCCAGCGCAAACAGGTCCCTCGCCCAATCGCCGTAGCGTCGATCTGCCGCGGGCATCGAAGCGGGAGGGTTGGCACGGAGCGCGGCGAGCGCGGCGGCGCGAGCGCCCTGCACGTCGCCGAGCAGCAACGCGCGCGCCGCTGCATCTCCGAGTGCGCTCCCCAGCCGATCCACCGGCACTCCCCCCTGCCGGTCGGCGCTGTCGACCTCGGCGTAGGCCGCGATCCCGGCCCGCACGCGTCCCTGCGTGAGGTGGCTGGCCGCGAGCACGCGCATGGCCCGACTCACGTCCACCGGCAGCTTGGCGGTCGTGCGCAAGGAGAGCCGCGTGATCGAATCCGCGTCCGCGTAGCGTCCCTGATCCAGCGCGATCCAGCCCCGAAATCCCATCGGCTGCGCATTCTGGGGCCCGAGCGCCAGCTGCGACGAATCCTGCAGTGCCAGCGCCTCGGCCGCTCGCCCCTGCTCGAGCAGGATACGCGTGAGGTTGAGCCAGCCGGTCTGGATGCCGGGCTCGACCCGGATCGCCCGACGCAGCAGCGGCTCGGCCTGCTTCCATTCGCCTTGCCGCATGAACAGCACGGCCAGGTTGTTGGAGGCCGGGAAGAACAGCGTGTCACGTTCGACCAGCGTCTCGAGCGCCATCGCGGCTTGTCGCAGGTCTTCGCGCGGGCCACTGGTGAAGTACGAGGCTTCCGTGAGCAGCCGCTCCGACTCGCTCAGCCGATCGCGCGACTGGTAGGCCTTGGTCAGCAGCCGGGAGATCTCCTCCTGCGACCCGCGCTCGTTGCTGAGCGTGACCGCCAGCTTGCGATACGCCGACGCGAAGCCGCTGTCCAGGCGGATCGCCTCGGTGAGATAGCTCCGCGCCGCCACGATGTCGCGTCGCTCCTCGGCGGCGCGCATGCCCTGCACGTAGAACTTGAGCGCCTCGACACTCGCCGTGGTGACCCGCTCCAGGGGCTTCGCATCGCGAATGTCCTTGAAGGAGTCGCCCACCCGCTCGCGGAGCGCGCGCGACAGCCGCTCGACGGCGGGGAGCAGATCGTTCGACGTCGCGGCCGTCTCGCGGAACGCGCCCAGCTCCTCGCCCGTCTGCGTGGTCACGAGCCGTGCGGCCACCACGTAGCCGTTCCCCAGTTGCACGATCTCGCCATCGACGATCGCCTTGATCCCTTCGCGCGTGGCGACCTCGCGCGCGAGCGGGAGGTCCACGCCCACGTCCACCGGGCGGCGCATGAGGCGCAACACATCGCGCACGTTGGCGCGCGAGAGCACGCGCATCGATCGCGACTGGGCAAGGTCGGCGCGCAGCGCCTCGGTGAGCGTCACGCCGAGTGCGGTATCGGAGGCCGGCGACTTGAAGTCGGCGAGGATCAGGCGCGTGTTCCGCTCGAGTTCGCCCCGGCCGATCAGCGAGCCGGCCGGGCCGATGCCATAGGCACGGGCCACCATGAAGCCGCCGACCCCCACCACGAAGAGCCCCACTGCGATCGCCCCGCCCAGCGCGGTCCGGCGCCAGGAGAGGTGCGGGCTCGCCTTGACTGCCATCGTGTGGAGCGTGCCGTGCGCCTGCTGTCCTCCGCCGGGGGTGAACGCCGGCGTCATCGTGAACTGCCGATACGCGATGCGCTGCGCGTACCAGGTGAACAGGATGACCGGGAGCCCCAACAACATGACGCCCCCCGCCATCGGCATCGCCCACTTCGGCAGGCCTACGCTGATGCTCGCGGCCCAGACGACGAACAGGACGAGGGCCGTGCTCGCAGCCCAGAGGCCGAGCGCCCGGCCCACCGGCACGCGCCCGCCCTGCAGAATGACCGGCGCCGCGACACCGGCTCCCGAGCTCAGCACCGAGTCGAGCACGCGCACGATGTCGGTTGCCTGATTCGGCCGGTCGCTCGGCCCCTTCTCGAGGCAGGCCATGACGACCTTTGCCAGCGGAGCGGGCACATCGGGGCGCAGCTGCTCGATCGGACGCGGCCGTTCGCTGAGCGCGGCGGCGAGCATCTTGGCCGGGCTGCGTCCGGCAAAAGGGGCGGCGCCGGTGAGCATCTCGTAGGCCATGGCGCCGTAGGCGTAGAGATCGGCGTGATGGTCCACATCGGGGTCGCCGGCCGCCTGCTCGGGGGCCATGTAGGCGGGGGTGCCGATGGACATCCCGGTGCCCGTCAGCGCGCCGCTGCCCGCCGTCGTCCGGGCAGCCGAGATGGCCTTGGCGATGCCGAAGTCGGTGACCGTGGCGCTCCCCTCGGAGAGGAGCACGTTGTCGGGCTTGATGTCGCGATGCACCACGCCGCGCGCGTGCGCGAAGGCGAGGCCGCGCGCCACATCGCGCAGGATGCCGATCGTTTCGCCGATCCCGAGCGCGCCCTCGGCGAGCCGCTGCCGCAGCGACAACCCTTCCACGAACGGCATCGTGAACCACGGGAGCCCGTCGGCGTCACCCGTGGCGAGCACCGGCACCACATGGGGGTGCTGCAGCGACGCGGCGAGCATGACCTCGCGCTTGAACCGCTCGACACTGACGCCGGCGAGCAGCTCGGGGGCGAGCACCTTGACGACCACGCGCCGATTGAGGGCCCGCTCGGTGGCGACGAAGGTGCGCGACATCCCGCCGCCGCCCAACTCGGCACCGATGTCGTGCGTGGCGCCGAGGGCGGCCACAAGGTGGGATCGGACGTCGTCGAGCAAGGGGGGACGAGAGGGGGTCGCGCCGGTGGCCGGCGGGGCGCGCGGGCGCGTCAGCGGGAACGGTAGTCCGATGCGCTGTGGGGCGCCAGCCGCAGCGGGGAGGGGATGTGCGCCGCCGCGTCGGGAGGCGCCCGAGGGCCGCTGCGTCGTGCGACCGGCGACCGCGCCCTATACTCGACTGCACCCGCTCGAACGTCCTCTCCTGAACAGGAGCAACGCGCCCATGAAATCCATCGTCATCGCGCAACTGGCCCTCGTCTATCTCGCCGCCAGCCCGGCGGTCCGCTCCGGCGCCGCCTTCGACGTGCGCAACGAGGTGGAGTTCCGCAAGCTCTTCGCCGCCGATGCCAAGGTGACGAAGCTCGCGGGCGGCTTCGGCTTCATCGAAGGGCCGGTCTGGATCCCGCGTGATGGCGGCTACCTCGTCTTCAGCGATATCCGGAAGAACCAGCTGAACAAGTGGACGCCGAAAGACGGCATCACGACCTTTCGCGAGCCCAGCCGGAACGCGAACGGCAACACGCTCGACCGCCAGGGCCGGCTCATCACGGCCGAGCACAGCGGACGCCGCGTGGCGCGCATGCAGCAGGATGGCAGCCTGGTCACGATCGTCGACCGGTTCAACGGCAAGAAGCTCAACTCCCCGAACGATGTGGTCGTGAAGTCGGACGGTTCGTTCTGGTTCACGGACCCGCCATACGGCGTGCCGGACGGCGAGGTCAAGGAACAGCCCGGGAACTACCTGTTTCGTCATGACGACGCGACCGGGACGACCACGCTGCTCGCCGATGATTTCGACATGCCGAACGGGCTCTGCTTCTCGCCGGACGAGAAGCGACTCTACGTGGCCGACTCCGGCAAGCCGCATCACATCCGCGTGTTCGACGTCGCCGCCAACGGCACCATCCGCAACGGCCGCGTCTTTGCCGTGATCGAGAAAGGGGTGCCGGACGGGATCCGCTGCGACACGAAGGGTCGCGTCTGGTCGAGCACGGGCAACGGCGCGGATGTCTTTGCACCGGACGGCTCGCTCATCGTGAAGATCAATCTTCCCGAGGCCGCCGCGAACCTCTGCTTCGGCGGCAAAGACGGGATGACCCTCTTCCTCACCGCGCGCGAAGGGCTCTACGCGGTGCAGATGAAGGTGAAGGGCGCGAAGTGACGGCGCGCCACGGCATCTGTGGATATACGCTCAATTGTTATAGCTAATCTGATTGTAACAATAGCAATTAGCATAACAAGATGTTGATGCGCTCTGGGTTGCATTACAGGTGCAGATGTGAGCAGATATCGGCACACGGAATCTCCGCGCATGCATAACTGTTATATTTATTCAACATTTCACCTCAGAGCCCACATGTCCACCACTTCGTTCCGGTCCCTCGCCACTACGGCTGCTGCGTTCGGCACCCTCTCCTTCGCGGGCGTGCTCGGGGCACAGTCCGCGCGGCCGGCCGAGTTGCGCGCGATCCCCGCAGCGATGGTGCGCACGGCGGCGATGACCCCGCGCGTGGTCGCCAGCTACGCGTTCCGCACCCAGGCCGCCGATGTCGCGCTCCCGTACCTGGTGACCGTCGCCGATTCGGCCGGCACCCTCGTCGCGCAAGCCTCGATTCGCGGCCAGACGCGCGACATTCCGATGGAGATCACCGTCCTCGGCCCGGACCTGGTGCTGCAAGGGATGACCGACCACGGCGTGTTGACGGTCGTCCTCGACGGCCAGCACGAAGGCAGCGGCACGCATGTCGCCCGCGGCCGGTGGACGCTCGGCAAGGACGGCGGCGCGCTGTTCTCGAAGTAGGCGCGGCGTGTGCCGCGCGTCAGGTGAGACGAGTGGCCACCGCCCTCAGGGCGTGGCCTCTCGTGGCGGTACCGCGCTCACCGTGAGGCGGTCGGTGCGCTCCCGCTCCCAGTCACTGACGCGAAAACCGTTCGCCTCGAAGATGTCGCGGATCGCGGTCGGGCTGAGCGGGAAGAACCGATGGAGAATCGGCATCAGCACGGTGAACGCGCTGTCGCTCAGCACGGTACGCTTCGCGATGCGCGCCAGTTGCGGATTCTCCGACACGGCGACGGTGAACCCGTCGCCATTGTTGACGTGCAGCATCACGTGCACGTCGGAGCTGCCGTCGCCGATGTAGACGACGCGATCCGATGCGATGTCGAGGCGTCGACGCAGCCCCTCGATCACCGCCACCTTGCCGTAGCCGGCCGGCACGCGGCGCACCGAGCGCACCTCACCGGTGTGTTCGTCGAAATCGAGCTCGGTGCCGATGATGTTCTCCGGCGGCACCACGCCGTGCAACGCCGCCTCGACGACGAGTCGCGGTGCGGCCGAGACCACGAAGAACTGGAAGCGCGCGTCGTCGTGGCCGCGCGCGAGGAAGTTCACGAGCTGGGGAATCCCGCTCTTCAGGCGCACGCGCCGCCCCGCCTCGCTCAGGTGCTCGCGCCGCACGCCGCGGAACTCCGGATCGTGGCGAATGAGGTACGCGAGCTCGCCGCCCTGCTGCACCAGGTTGGTCTCGGCGAGCCCCGCCACCCGCGCCTCGAACCCACGCATGCCCAGCAGCTCGCTCAGCACGACGCCCGAGTCGTTGAAGCTCAGCGTCTGGTCGAAGTCCGACGCGATCAGGAAGAGGCGCTCGGCAGCCGGTGCGTTCGATTCGGACATTGCACACCCCTCTAGTTGATATGTCATGTACCGATTGTTAATATAGCGGGTGGCAGCTCGCGGTGGCAGGCGTTCGGCTTTTCATGGCAGCGTTACAAATAGCACTGTCTGGACACCCGACCTGCCATCCGAAGCGTCAGCATCCAACCTGACATTGCAGGATGACACGTTCATGGCCCGCCTTCGCACCACCAAGCATCAGCAGGTCTACAGTGCGCTGCTGCGCGAGATCCAGCAGGGACGCTGGAAGGAGGGCGAGCGGCTGCCCAGCGAGGCGCAGCTCGTCGAGCGGTTCGGGCACTCCCGCATCACGGTCGGTCGCGCGCTCCGCGACTTGCAGACCGCCGGCATCATCAGTCGACGTGCCGGGTCGGGCACCTTCGTCAGCCGAGCGCGCGACGATGCCGGGTACTCGTTCGGTTTGCTCATTCCCGATCTCGGCGAGACCGACATCTTCGAGCCGCTCTGCCGCGGCATGATGGCATCGCCGCTCGCGCGCGAGCATGCGCTCGTGTGGGGCAGTGCGTCGCGCGATGACACCCCGGGCACGGCGGAGCGGCGCGGCGAACGCGCGTGGCAGCTGTGCCGCCAATACGTGGAGCGACAGGTCGACGGCGTCTTCTTCGCGCCCGTGGAGGTGACCCCAGCGCCTGGCGACTTCAATCATCGCATCGTGGACGCCCTCGACGCGGCGCGGATCCCGGTCGTGCTGCTCGACCGCACGGTCACGCCGTATCCCGATCCTGGCCGACACGACCTCGTGGGCATCGACAATCGCCGAGCGGGCTACGTGATGACGGAGCACCTGCTGAGCGCGGGCGCCAAACGCGTGGTCTTCGTGCGGCAGCCCAACAGCGCGCCCACGGTCGACGCGCGTGAGGCCGGCTATCGGGAGGCCATGTACGCGACGCACGGGTCCTCCGACGGCACCGTGAGCGTGCGGCTCGATCCCGACGACAGCGCGGCGGTCAAGGCGCTGCTGCGCACGCGGAAGCCCGACGCCCTGGTGTGCGCGAACGACCGCACGGCCGGACGTCTCATGCACACGTTGCGCCGCCTGCGGGTGGCCATCCCGGGCAGCGTGCGGCTGGTGGGCATCGACGACGTCGAATACGCCGCCATGCTGCCGGTCCCGCTCACCACGTTGCGACAGCCCACCAGCGCGCTTGGCGAAGTCGCGCTCTCGGTCATGCTGGCACGCGTGGCCCAGCCGTCGCTTCCGCCGCGGGATACGCGGTTGCGATGCGAGCTGGTGGTGCGGGACTCTTGCGGGAGTCGCGGGTCGCGGTAGGCGTGGGGCGCGGCCGGTTGTGGGTCGGCGCCCTCGACGTCTGGTCGTGGCTCCGTGAGCGCGTGCTTCGGAAAGCCGCCCAACGAACAAGGTTCAGCTGCAGCCGGCGTTAGCCAACCAGGCGATCGTATTCGGCATGTGAGCCGATCCAGAACCAGAGACATCCGTCCGGCACCTGCACCGCCAAGGCGCGGTAATGGAGTCCGACGCGCACCGAGCGAAACCGACCGATGGTCTTGAATTGCAGCGACGGGTGGCGCTCATCCTGCTTGAGCAGCGCGAAGTTCTTGTCAGCGAGGGCCCGCACATTGGTGGGCAGGGCCTCGTAGCGCGCCCAGAACTCCGCGGACGCGTGGTGGATCAAAGGGGGCGCGAGTGTCCGGCGCGATGCTGAGCGAGGGCCGCGTCTGCGGCGGCATCAAGTGCCCCGCGGGCGACGTCGGCCTCGAGCTGCTGATCCCACGCGGCCGCGTCGTACGTGCTGAACCACGCGCGAAACGTGGCAAGTTCGCGCGGATTCAGGCGGGCCACTTCGCGTTCAATCTTCTCGATGTCGGTCATCTGCTCTCCCTGCGCGAGGACCTCTGGAAGATAGGCCATCTGCTCGTGGTTGGCTAACGCGATGTCGACGGCCTTCCACGACTACTTGGAGTGCACGCTGCGCCGCGATCTGTTCTTGAGCAGGCCGACAGTGACATGTCGCGACCGTTGCCTCGTGACCGCTCATTCAGTTCAGCTCTGGATCGAACGACTGCCCGAGTTCGTTGGGCACTGCCGGCAGTTGATCGGCGCCCTCGACGTCAGGCCGTCGCTCCGTGAACGCGTGCTGGTGTCGTGCGCTACTGCTTGCGACAGAGCGGCTTGTTGAAGGCGTTGACCACGGCCATCACGCCCGTCGGGTCGAAGTCGGCGACCGACGGGATCATCACCTGCCAGTTGAGTTGCCCGTCGTTGTTCGCCTTGGCGAGCGCCGCTGCGGCCTTGTCGAGGGACTCGTCGTTGTCGAGCATGGCGTTGGCGCGCTGGTTGACCTGGTCGCGCGCCATCTTGACCAGCGCTCCCTTGAGCTGCTCCTTGACCACTTCCTTGGTGACCCTCTTGATGGCCGTGCGCGCGGCCGTGCGCGCAGCGGTGATTGCCGGAGCGCCCGCCCCCGCGGTCGCGACCAAGGCGGCAACATTGAGCACCAGGTCCGTGCTCGACTCGACCGACTCGAGCACCGATTGCACACACGCGGACTTGGAGACGGCGCACGACGCGCCGCAGTTCACGGGGTAGGGGGCCGCACACTGGTCCCAGCAGACGGGGCCGACCCCGTTCATGCCAGGCCTGCACTGGTCGTAGCAGAGTGCGGCGTCGCTATCCTCACCCGGCTTGCACACCATCGGCGATCCGGCGGTGCGGCCGTAGCTCTCCTTGGCGCAGAAGGCGCCATCATCGCGGAAGCCGGCGGGACAGTCGGGGGTGCAGATGTTCGACCCGAACTCGTGGAAGCCCGGACGGCACCTCGGGTAGAACATCTCGAGGTTGCGGTCACACATGCCGGCGCCGTGGTCCTTTTCGCAACGGGCCTTGGCCGAGGCCCGCCCTTCGCCCTTGAACGGGTTGTAGGCGTAGCCGGTACCGCGCCCATAGGGCTTGGGCTTGGTGCATGAGACGCCGGCGTCCGCGAATCCGGCCGGGCAGCGCTTCCAGCACACCGGCCCCGCGCCGCCGAACCCCTCGCGACACTGCGGATAGCAAAGCGCGCCATCCTGCTCCTGGCCCGCGCCGCAGGTGCTGAGCGGGCGCCCGACGCCGCGGCCGTAGGTGCGCTTCCAGCAGATGTCGGGTTCGGGGTTGGCGCCGATCATCTGCGCGAGCCGTGGGTCCATCGCCGGCTTCGCGCCTGCCGGAAGCGACATCGGGACCGTGGGCGCCGAAGGACGCGGTGCGTTGGCCTGTGCGCTCCGCGCGCGCGCTTCAGCGTCCGCTTGTGCCTGTGCTTGTGCCTGTGCTTGCGCCTGTGCTTGTGCCTGCGCGCGCGCCTGCGCCTGTGCTGCGGCCTGATTCTGCATGGCCGCCTGATCCTGCGTCGGTGCTGCCGCCGCCACCTGCTCGACGCGTGCAATCACCTCCCAGTGTGAGCTCCAGGCACCATCGTGAATCGGGCCGCTCACCAGCGGGCCCTGTTCGTTGTGGAGCACCTCGGCCGGTTTCCATCGATTGCGAATCAGGTAGTACGGCGTGCCGGTCACGCGCTCCAGTGTCCACTGTGCGCTCCACCATCCCTGCGTGATCGGGCCGGCCTGCACCACGCCGTTCTGGTTGTGGATGTAGAAGTCGCCGCGATAGCGATTCCGGATCTGGTATGCGCTGGTTCCGGGGACGGGCTCGAGGATCCAGTCGGCGCTCCACCACCCGGGAACGATCGGGCCACTCTGCAGCGCGCCGGTTTCGACGTGCAGGAACTGGTCCGAGCGATAGCGGTTCTTGAACCGGACCAGACGGACGGACGAGGATTGCGTCGACGCCTGCTGTTGCTCCTGCGCCTGCTCCTGCGCCGCCGCTTCTGCGGCAAGCTGTGCTGGTGCGGCACCGAAAATCCCCGGCGAGTCGTAGCACGCCTGGATCAGCGGCTGGCAGCTGAAGTTCGTCGGGCAGGGCATGACGGCGCTGCACGACGCGCCGGCCTGGGCCGCCGACGGACTCGCCGTCGCCAGCAGGGCCGCGAGCGCCGCGAGCATCGTCATCACGACGCGTCCCGCGACGTGACGCACCGACGCGAGCCACCGACAGGTCGGGCCAAGCGCGCGTGTGCGGCGTGTCGTCATGCGGAACTCCAGCAGGGGAGGGAAGCGTGCGGCGCGACTACTTGCGTGCCTGGGCGAGTGCCTTGTCGATGGCCTGCGCGAGCACCGGCAGCGGTTGCGCGCCTTCCATCATCCGTCCATTGATGAAGAAGGTCGGCGTGCCGCTGATGCCGAGCGTGTTGCCAAGCGCCACCTGTTCCTGCACGAGCGCGGACTTTGCGCCGCCATCGAGACAGGCGGCAAATCCCTTGCCGTCGAGCTTGACCTGCGTCGCCATCCGGCCGAGCGCGGCCCGGTCGAGCTTCTTTGCCTTGAACACCTTGTCGTGGTACTCCCAGTAGCGCCCCTGGTCGCCGGCGCACTCGGTGGCTTCCGCGGCCGCGGTGGCCTCGGCGTGCAGCGTGGGCAGCGGGTAATTCATCACGACATACCGCACGCGGTCGCCGTACTTCGCGAGCAGTGGCTGCAGCGTCAGCTCGAAGTGCTGGCGGCAATACGGGCACTGGAAGTCGGTGAACTCGACAATGGTGACCGCGGCGTTGGCGGGGCCGTGCGACGGGCGCGACGCCGTCTCGATCACCTTGGGCGCCGTGTCGAGCGGTGCGGCGGCGGCGGCAACTGGCGCGCCTGCCGCTGGCGCACCGCCCAGCGCGTTGGCGACGGCCCGGTCCACCCAGAACAGGCGCGCGGCCCCGAGTCCGAGCCCGAAGCCGGCCAGCAGTCCCACCACCCCATACACCATCGAGCGCCGGACCCGGAACGTCACCAGCCCTTCGTCGTGTTGTTCGGTGACGGGTGCTGCAGGCTCACTGATCAACGCGTGGTGTCTCGGAATGGGGAAGAACTGACAGGGCGAAGGTGCCCCCGCACTGACAGTAAGGCAAGGTCGCCTGCTGCTGTCGCAGGCCGGCAGCCTGCGGGATTCACGACGATCCGCGTGCATGCGCCACGCCGAGCGTCGGTCAGCGCCCCCTCACGGATGCGTCCGCAGGAACCGCTCCCGCCAGTTGGCCACCAGCTCGAAGGCCAACTGCTGGGTTGCCGACCCCTTCACCATGGCAAAGCGCTGACCATCGGGACTCGCGTCCCAGGTCGGCTGGAACCCGGAATAGATGTACGCCCCGGCGAACAGCGGCTGCGGCATTGGCACCGTGGGTGCCGCACCCAGCTGCGGCTTCGTGACGAACACCGTGTCACGCCAGCGGAAAAACAGCTCGCCATTCCGGGCCCAGCGGGGCTCGATGCCGCCCGCGCGCGACACCGGCCAACGCGGCCCGTTGTCCCCCAACTGCGAGAGGTACACTTGGTCCTCCCCCGTCTCGCTCGACACGTACGCATACCATGCGCCGTCGGGGGAGAGCGCCAGGCCGCGTTCGTCGTTCTTCGTGGTGCGGAGCGGCACGACCGGCGCACCCACGCGCGCCTCCGCCATGAGGATGTCGCGCGAATTACCGGACACGTCCTCGCGCCAGAGCAGGCGCGACAGGTCGCGGGGCACCTGCAGTTCGTAGATGTTGCGCGGCCGCCGCAGCAGGGTGGCCGTGTCGGCGCCGCCGTCCACCGGTACGCGCACCACGCGGACGCCGCCGCCCGCGGAGTCATTGCGCGCCATGATCAGCGAGCGGCCGTCGGCGGTCCACTCCACGGCGCGGTTGGGCAGGTCCTGCGTCACGCGGACGCGTTGGCGCGATGCCACGCTGGCCACGAACACGTCGCCGCCGACCGTCGCCCGGTTGGCCTCCGCGAAGGCCACGCGCTGACCATCGGGCGAGAAGCGGGGCTCCAGGTACTCGCGGCGCTCGGGGAGGAGCGCCTCCGCCTTTCCGCGGCGATCCACCAGCACGAGCTCCCGTGCCTCGGCGCCGTCGGCGCGGCGGACGACTATCAGCCCGGTGCGCGATGCGGCGAAGTAGACGACGCGACCGTTGCCCTCGTCCGAAATGATGGCCTCAGGGGATCCTCGAAGTGCGAGCGTGGCAGAATCCACTCGCTGCGCAAAGACGGTGCCGTCGCGCAGGAACAGCAGAATCCCGCCGCTCACGTACCGCACGTTCCCTGCTCGAAGGCCGAGGGGCCGAGCCGTGCCATCGCGAAGGTCCAGCACCTCGACCTCGCGAGCCCCGGCGTTGTCATCGGCGCGAATGACGATCACGCGATGGGCGTCCATGGGAGCGATACCTCGCACCCGCCCGGCACCGGACACGACCGGCACGACGGTGTCCACGACCGGTGCGTCGGTCGAGCGAAGGCGAAACCGCATGAGGCCGGATCCGCTCGCCTGGACCAGCGTCGAGTCATCCACCCACGCCAGAACTCCGGTGGCGCGAGCGATGACGCGCACGGCGCCCCCATCCAGAGGGATCAGCTCGGTCGCGCCGTCACCGAAATTGTAGGCGGCGGCCACCTTGCCATTCGGCGAGATCCCGCCAAGGATCACCGACTTGTTCCGGAGGCGGCTGGTACGTCCGGTGGCAAAATCCATTACCCAGAGCCCCGGGGCACCAACGCTGTCGACCGCCAAGTAACCGAACAGGCGGCCGTCGGGACTCAAGGTGCCTGGAAAGGTGAGGCTGAGCTGTGAGCCCCGCTGGTTGGTGAGCATCCGCACGCGCAACTCGGATGCTTCGGCAAGCGGTGCATTGCGCTGCCCAACCCACCAACCCGCTCCGGCGGCCAGCAGCCCCACCACGCCAGCCACCGTCGCCATACGCGCGACGCTGCCTCGCCCGCGCTGACGCGCCGCGGCCGACGCCCCCGACATCGTCATGGGCGCACCCGGGCCCTGCGCGAGCGCGGTCGAGAACTCGGCCGCGGTGGCAAAGCGGTCGGCCGGCAACTTGGCCAGCGCCGTGAGCACCGCCTCCTCGATCCCCGGCGGAATCGTCTTCCGCATGAGGGTGGGCCGCTCAGGCTCGGCGCTCAGCACCTTGGCCACCACCGCCTGCACGGTGGCGCCCGTGAACGGTGGCTCACCGGTGAGCATCTCGTATGTCATTGCGCCGAGCGCGTAGATGTCGCTGCGCGCATCGATCGTGCGCTCGCCCATCGCCTGCTCGGGGCTCATGTACTGCGGCGTGCCGAGGCTCAGGCCGGTCTGCGTCATCCGCTGCCCGCCGGCCGATTGCACCGCGAGGGCGATGCCGAAGTCGGCGACCAACGCGCTGCCGTCATGCAGCAGCACGTTCTCCGGCTTGATGTCGCGGTGGATCACCCCTTGGCGGTGCGCGTAGTCCAGTGCGCTCGCCACTTCGCGCGCGATGCGGACGGCATCGGGGATGGGGAGCTGCTTCTCGCGCTCGAGCCGCGCGCGCAGCGTTTCGCCCGTGACCACCGGCATGACGTAGTAGAGCTGGCCCGCCGCGTCGCCCGAATCGAGCAGCGGCAGGATGTGCGGGTGCTGGAGCCGCGCGGTGGTGCGGATCTCGGTGAGAAACCGCTCGCCGCCGAGGGCCGCGCCAAGGTCTGGGTGCAGCACCTTGATGGCGACGTCGCGGTCGTGCTTGAGGTCGTGAGCGAGGTACACGGTGGCCATGCCGCCTTGGCCGAGCTCGCGGTCCATTCGGTACCGATCCGCCAGCGCCCCCGCCAGTCCGTTGTCACTCCGAGCGAAGCGAGGGGCCTGCGCTTCGTCGTCCATCACGCCGCCCCCTGATCGTTCCCGCTCACTCCCCGTCGCGCCGCATGGCGCAACGCCTCAAGCTCCCTCCGTAGCGGCGCCCAGTACTCGCGGTCCGCCGCCATCTCGTCCGCTTGCTCGGCCGCCAGCGCCTCCATCACGTCGCCGTCGTTGCGTGCCGCGACGACCGCCCGCCGGTCCACTCGCGCGGCGGTGTCCGGAAAACGCGCCACCGCCTCGATCAGAAACTCCGGCGACCGCAACTCCCGCAACCAGAACTCGACCTGCGCGGGCGTCGGCTCCGCCTCGCGCGCGCTCGCGTACGACGCGTCCACCAGCCGCCGCAACATCGGCCAGTCCTTGTCGCGCTGCGTCTTCTTGGCGGCCACCAGGTCGGTCAACGAGAGCAGGTCCACCAGCACGTCGGTGAGCGACGCTGGCTCCTCGAGCGCAATCGTCGTACGCCGCTCCCACAGCCTCTCGAACGGCGCCACGCCGCGCATCCGGCTCATGATGTCCACGCGCAGGGGCGCGGGCGCGTCGGCCCCCGTTCCAGCCGGCACGCTGAAGTGCACTGCGTGGCCGCGCTCCAGGTACTGCGCCTCGAACGTCGGCACGGCAATCACGGTGGCGTCGAGCGAGGCGAGCGCCGCTCGCAGCCTCGGCAGCGCCTCGTCGGTCGCGAGGACGGCGAGGTCCAGGTCGCGGCTATACTCCGCTGCGCCGTACAACACGCACGCCTGCCCCCCCATCAACAGGGCGCGGACGTCGAACTGACGGATCGTGGAAAGGACTCGAAGGATCTGGATCGGGATCACTCGTGCCTCCGAGGGCGTGGTACCAGGCGGCCAACCGCACCATCTCCTTCCATCGCTGCGGCGGCGTGAGGCGCATCCAGTCGGCCGTCTCCTCGCCGTAGAGCGCCTCAAGGGTGACCCGTGGCGGCACCGCGCGGCGTTCACTCATGGCGAGGAAGATACGCGTCCGCGATCGCCACGTCGCGGTCGTGCTTGAGATCGTGGGCGAGGTACACGGTCGCCATGCCGCCGATCTCAAGCTCGCGCTCGACGCGGTAGCGGCCTGACAGCGCGTTGCCGAGGCGAGTGAACGTCTCGCTCATCGTTGGCCCAGCCGATTCACCAGTTCGGGGAGCGAGACGGCCGTCACCCCATCGCCCATTGGCCAGCTCGCATCGCCACCATGCACCACGTACGCCGCACGTGCGCGCAGGTCCTCGCACGCAATGCGGAACCCCTTCGACACGACCGGCGCGCTGGAGCGCTTGATCTCGACCACCGTCTCCACCCGCCCCCCCCGTTCGAGCACCAGGTCCGCCTCGGCCCCCTTCTCCGTGCGAAAGTACATCGCGGTGCGCTCGGGGCCAGCCGCCGCGATCAACTGCTCGAGCACGAACCCCTCCCAGCTCGCGCCCGCGACCGGATGCCCGAGAAGCTCGTCGAGCGACCCAAGGCCGAGCAGGGCGTGCAGGAGGCCGCTGTCGCGCAGGTACACCTTGGGCGCGCGCACCAGGCGCTTGCCGAGGTTCCCGCTCCACGGCGGGAGGCGGCGCACGAGCAGCAGGTCGGCCAGGAGGTCCACGTAGCGACTCACGGCTGGCGCCGACACCTCGAGACTGGCGGCGAGCCGCGCCTTGTTGAGCGGCGTCCCGTGCGCGTGCGCCAGCATCCCCCACAAGCGGCCCACCATGGCGGGGGGAAGGCGCGGGGCGAACATGGGCACGTCGCGTTCGAGGTAGCTCCGCACGAAGTCGAGCCGCCACGCGAGACTCTCGGCGCCGCTCCGCGCCAGCAGGCTCTCGGGAAAGCCGCCGCGCACCCACAGCCGCTCAGGCGTCCGTCCGCGCGCCGGCAACTCGGCGGCGAGGACGGGGGTGAGTTCGAGGTACGCGACGCGCCCGGCCAGCGACTCCCCCACTTGCTGCTGCAGGTCGAGCGAGGCGGAGCCGAGCAGCAGGAAGTGTCCTGTCTTCTCGCCCGCAGCCCGTCGGTCGTCGATGATGCCGCGCAGCAGCTCGAACACACCGGGGAGCCGGTGAATCTCGTCGAGGATGACGAGCTTGCCGGCCTGCGCCCGCAGGTAGGCGTCCGCATCGTCGAGGCGCCGCCGGTCCGCCTCGCGCTCGAGGTCGAGATAGAGCGCCCGGTCGCCGCGCTCGCGGGCGATCGTGCGAGCGAGCGTCGTCTTGCCCACCTGGCGGGGACCCAGCAGGACGACGGCGGGCATGGCCCGCAGGCGGTCGCGGACGCGGGCGGCGAGGGAGCGCTCGATCATGCTCGTAAATGTAACGTCAGACGTATGATTTACGCCATACCGCAGCCGCGCCGCCGGGGAGATCCCGCCCCGCAATGCAACTCAGCCACGAGGGCTCGCTGTCGAGCACCCATCAGGAATGGCGTTCATCTCGCCGCGGCGTAAAGGTGACGTGGGCACATGCTCGGCGAAGGATCGACGCCGGAGTCCAGCGCGCCACTACGTGCCAGCAGGGGACGAATGACGAGCCGTTGCCGGCTCACGTACTCCGCCGCGTGCGACGTCGCGCGGCAGGGCTGCGGGATGCTGGCGTCGGCGTGTCAGGCAGGGGCAGCAACTTCAGGTCCGCCTTGTCCTTCCGGCGGCCGGTGGCCGCCTTGTTCTGCCGCAGCTCGGCCAAGCCAATGAGCCGAAGCGGCAGCGTATCGATGTGCACGACGACGGACCCCGCCCACACCGCGTCGAAATCGACACCCGAAATATCCCCGAGCAGGTCGATGCGTCGCGGCGGCGATCCAAACATGGCCACGGTGTCGGGCTGCAAGAGTGCCTCTGCGTCGATGACGATGGACGGAGCGCCGAAATCGGTGAGCGCCTGACAGAGCCGAGTCACGTTGCCTCGAGTACGTCGATAGAGAAAGTCGATGTCCGCGGTTGCGCGCACCACGCCATACGCACCGACGGCGTATCCGCCGACCAGCACGAAGTCGACCCGCCGTGCATTCAGCGCCACGATGAAATCGCGAAAGTCCGGATTGAGCGCATCGTTGGCATGACCCCCAGGCTCCGCCCTCATTCCGACGACGCGGGGGCTGCCGGCTTCCCGTTCTTTCGCGTCGTCGTCGCCGCGCGGCCACCACCGGCACCCGTTGCCTGCCTGGCGCTCTGGAGGCCACGCGAGAGCGCATGCACCAGCTTGGAGGCTTGCGACACCGCCGACAGCCGTGCGGCGATTGCCGCAGGCGGGCGTGGTGGATGCATCGCCGAGCGCGTGCGGATCGATCCCACCCAGGTCGCCTTGCGTGCCATGCTCCGCTCGGCACTCTCCCGCCGAGCGGTCTCCGCAGCCCGCGACCGCGGGGTGCCGGGCCTGCGAGCGTCGGCGGCAGCGCGTGGAGTGAGTGTGACGCCGACGACGTGCAGCAGTTGTAGCGCCGTCTCAAGCGAGACATTTGGACGAGCACCACGCTCCAGTTCCGCCACGAGACGAACGCTGACTCCACCCTTGGCAGCCAGCGCCGCTCGACTGAGACCCTGAGCAATTCGCGCCCTCCGAAGCACCACGCCCACGGTTGAGGACAGCATCGGGTTTCCGGGCCAGAGTCCGAAAAAAGCTAGTAACCCTGACGAAAAGAATCAACCCCTTTATGTACTATCGTATGCTCCGATGCGCAGCGTCACGGTCGAGTCGGCGAGCGCATTCGTGAAGCGCACCGCGATCGTCGTGCCTTCGCGCACGCGGATGAGCGGCCCCGGCACCTGTTGTCGTCCTGAGCAAAGCGAAGGTCCCGCTTCACCGCTTCATCACGCACGTCGCCCCCACCGACTCGGCCAGATCGGCCCTCGTGACCTTGATCGCCACGTCGCGGTCGTGCTTGAGGTCGTGCGCGAGGTAGACGGTGGCCATGCCACCGGCGCCCAGCTCGCGGTCAATGCGGTACCGATCGTCGAGGGCGGCGGAGAGGCGGGCGACGGCGTCGTTCATGCGATGGCCTTCGTCAGGAGATCGTCAACGCCCAGCTCGGTCGCCCAATGACGCAGATAACCGACCTCCAAGGTATCGCGGTTGAGTTCCACGAGCTGTTGGACATCGCGTCGTTGCACGTCGGACGACTCCCCGCCCAGTCGATACCAACGCAGCTTGGCGAGGATGATGTCCTCGACGCTCGACACGCGGAGCGACTCCGTCGCGCCCGGGATCTCGATCGTCACGGCGCGCCCGAGGGCCGACTGATTGAACGCACTGTCGCACGGGAACAGATCCACCTTGAGATAGGTCGTGCGGTGGATGAGGTTGAACGACTGGCCCCTCGCGAGCGCCAGACGTGCCTGCTCGGCGTCGGCGACGAACGCCGCGTCCAACTCCTGCATCAGCGCGCTCAGTGCTGCGGCGGGGATGTCCGCCACGAGGTCCACATCGGCGGTCGCGCGGAACTCACCGTGCACGCTGCTGGCGAACGAGCCCGTGACATAGTGCGGAATGGCGTGATGGCGCAACGCGACAATCACGGCGTCGATGACCGCGATCAGGTCGTTCGCATCACGCATCCCGCCCACCGCCCGCCGCACGATACGACCGGGCGACATCCGCGCCGTAGAGTTGCGTCAGGAAGCGATCAACCACGGCCGAGTCACCGCCCGGGCCGGCATGCCGCCGCGCGCCCTGCCACGCCAGTTGGCGCACGTAGGCCGACAGGGCGAGCGCGCGAACGAACCGCTCGGATGGGGAGAGTCGCCGGATCATGGCCACCCGTGCGTCACGCGTCGTCGGGTTCGTGTCAGTCATCCGGAGGGAAGCTCGTGTCCAGCCAGCGCATGGGCATGAATGTGCCGCGCGCGACGACGTTGCGCGAGGATGACACGGTCCTCGCAGGACGTGCGCCGAGGGCGCGCCGCGTGGCGTTACGCGTGACGACCCAACCACTCGTCGGGCGTCTCGACGCGCACCACGCCACTCGCGCGCTCGCGCAGCTCGCGATCGAGCGTGACCAGTGTGCTCCCAGCGCGCCGAGCGATCGCGACATACACCGCGTCCGCGCCCCGCAAACCGCATTCGGCGGCGATGCCCGCGGCCTCGGCCGAGAGCGCGGCATCGAGCGGTGCGTGCGTCATGCGCGGAAAGTCGCGGATGATACGACCTGCTTCGTACGCGAGCCGGGGATCGCGGGACCGGCGCCCCGTCGCGGCGCACACTTCCACGAGGAAGAGCGTGGGCTGTGCGCATGCCGCCTCCGACGTGACGATCCGGCGGATGACGTCCCGGGACGGCCCGTGCGCGGGTTCGTCGGGGACCAGGCCGGCGAGCCAGACCGACGCGTCGAGCGTGACCATCATCGCCGGTCCGTGTTCAGCTGCGCGACGTAGCCGGCGGAACCTGCGGACGCACGGTGGAGCTGTTCACCGAGTGCCTCCCAGCGGGAGAGCCAGCCGGGGGCGGCATCAGCGGAACCTTCGCTGTTTGACGACGGAACCGACGTCGACCCGGTGTTGGCAGACGAGGGGTCGTGCGATGCACCAACCCAGTCTGCGAAGAGCGCGATGGCGACATCCCGGACCGCGCGTCCCTCCAGGGCGCTCTTGGACTTCACCTTGCGATAGAGATCGTCGGGTACGTCAATGGAGGTCTTCATGTAAAACAGTATAACTGTAAATACCGCTCACGCAAGTCACATGTCCCGACGAGAACCAGTACCCCGCGAAGCTCGCGCGGTGGGCGCGGCTCCGGAGCGAAGGGGTCGTGGTCGTGCCGAGCGCTGCCTCCGAACGGCGCTCCAGTCGTCCAGCGCCTCCCTACGGCAGCGCCACGGCGCGACGCACCTCGCGCGGTGGACCGAAGGTGAAGTCCCACCGCACGCGCACGCCGTTCAGCCTCTGCATCACGCCGCTCAGGCGGAAGGTGCCCGTCGCACGCGCGACCATCGCCACGCTGGCGCCCTCCACTCGGCGATCCTCGTAGGCGAGCGTGCCGCCGCCGATGTCGTCGCCGTCCTGCACGTACTGGTACTCCACGCGCCGCGTGCGCCACGAGGTGGCATCCAGCACGGCGACCCCCCGGACGAGCACGGCGTCCGCGACATCGGCCGGAGTTGCGGCGCGCGGTTGGAAGGCGATGCGCACGGAGCCGTCCCCAGGATCGCGCCAGGGCCGACCGCGGCAGTGCCGCTTGAGGAACGACGGCGCCAGGAGGTCGGCATCCTGGAAGAGGCGCACGTTGAGCGTGTTTCCGGTGCGCGACGTGTATCCCTCGCGGGCGGCACGGGAGGCCGAGTCGGCGGGGCCCGGCGGCGTGTTGACCACCACGGTATCGGTGATGCGCGACTGATCCGATCCGATGCGTCGCTCGGTCACCTGCTCGCGGTGCACGTCGAGCGCATACGCGAAGGTGCGATTCACGAGCACGCGCGACTCGATCCCCTTGGCGACCTCGTCCCACACGAGGGATTCCGCGCCGAGGGGCCCGTCCATGTCGCTGCTGCAGGCGGCATCAGCTGAGACGGCCACCTGCGCGAGCGACACGGCGATGGGTTGGAGCCGCACGATGACGGGCATTGTCTCGCGCTCACCCACGTCGAGGCGCACCGAGTCGGGGCGAAAGCCGACCCGCCGCACGACGAACCGATAGCGTCCAGCGGGGACGGACACACGGAAGGCGCCGCCGATGTCGGTCAGCCCCTGCGCGGCCACCCCGCCCGTGGCCTGGTCGCGCAGCAACACGGGGGTCACGGGCAGCGGCACGTCGTCGACCGTGAACACGTGACCGGTCACGATGCGCGCCTGTGCCACGATCGGTGCAGGAAAGATGAGCGCCGACAACAGGAGAACCAGGCGTGCAGGGAGCATGCGCGTCGCGGGATGCAGGGCGGGAGACGCAGTGGGCCGAGGGCGGCACCGCCGTCGTACGCGCGACGCACGCCAAGGTTTCGCGCGCGCGAGGTCCACCCCGCGCCCGTTGAGACGAAGATGGCAGCTCCCAGTACATTCCCGCGCGTGATTTCTTTCGGCCCCAAGAGCCATACCCTCGCCTTCGGCGCGCTCAACGGCGCGGCCGTCGCGCTGCTCCTGATGCGTACGCGACTGAATCGCACCGCCAACCGGTTGCTGGCCGCCTTGCTGGCGGTCGTCGTGCTTCGGCTGGTGCCCTTCATCCTCGGCTACGCGGGCTTCTACGACACCTACCCTTGGCTGTCGTTCGCGCCGTTCGACCTGCCGTTGGCCATCGGGCCTCTGCTGTGGTTGTACGTCTCCCGCCTCACGCGCGGCGCGATGCCGAACCGGTGGGCGTGGCATCTCGCCCCCGCGGCGCTTAATGGTGGCGCTTACGGGGCGGTGTTCGTTCTGTGCACACTGCCGCAAAAGAACTGGATTGCGCAGCGCATCGTCGACCCGTTCGTGTCGCCTGCGGTGACGGGCGGTGCGCTGATCGGGCTCGCCGCATACGGATGGCTGGCGTTGCAATCGCTGCGCGAGTACCAGCGGTGGCTGGACAGCGAACTCAGCAATCGTGAGGAATTCCGGCTTGCCGGGCTCCAACGTTTGCTGGCCCTGATGGCGGGGACGGGGGTCGTGTGGCTTGGATTCGCGGTGACGGACGCGTTCGTGCGACGGCTCTCGTACTTCGACCAGTTCCCGTTCTACGTCGTACAGGCGGGGGTGGCCTGGGTGCTGGGCTTGCTGGCCTGGCGCGATGCGGACACGGTGTATCCGATCCCGTCGTCGGCCGCGGTGAAGGCCGTCGCAGACTATTCCGCCCCGTCATCGACTGCGATTGACGAGCAATCCGGGTCGAAATCGAGGTTGGCGCCTTCTGATGCATCGGCACAAAGCGGTCAGGATTTTCGAGCACTTGGACAACAATACAGCGCCACCATAGTAGCAGAAGGATGGTCGCGAGACCCACAGCTCAGCCTGCCGGAGCTCGCCCGCCGCCTCGCCACCAACACCAGCTATCTCTCCCGTGCCCTCAATCAGGGCCTCGGCATGAGCTTCAACGAGTGCATCAACCGCATGCGCGTCGAGGCGGTCGCCGCCGAGCTGCGCGCGGGCAGCACGCGCGACCTGGTGCAGATCGGCTTCGACGCCGGGTTCAACTCCAAGGCCTCCTTCCAGCGCGCCTTCCGGCTGTACATGAACACGACGCCCAGCGCGTATCGCGAGGCGCACACGCCAAATCGATCCACAGACAGAAGCTGAGACGTCTCAGATCCCGGGAATCGCGCCAGCGCACGTGAGGTGAGACCCGCACCGCTCCATGGGCCGCTACCCTGCGGCGACCTACACCTCCCTGGAGCGCGACATGTCTGCTCGATCCTGTTTCCTCACCCTGCTCATCCTGTCGGCCGCCTCGGCGTGCACCGGTTCCGGTGCGCAGGCACCGGTCCGAGTTCCGGCCCTGTCCGCCGATTCGACGCAGCGGTTCCGCGACGAACCCCTGCCGCCGACGGCCACCCAGGGCGACCTGGCCCTGCTCGATCAGAGCCTCCGCGTGCTGCATCCGGGCGTGTTCCGCTACAACACGCCCTTACAGTGGACCGCCCGCGTCGATTCCCTGAAGCAGTGGTTCGCCCAGCCACGATCGCGGGGCGAGAGCTACCTCGCGTTCGCCCGACTGACCGCCAGCGTGCAGTGCGGCCACACCTACCTCAACTTCTGGAACCAGTCGCGCGAGGTGCACCGCTGGCTCACTGACGGCGAGGACAAACTGCCGTTCGAGTACGCGCTGGCCGACGACGACCGGTGGGTGGTGACGCGTTCGGCCACCGTCACCAGCGCTGCGGCGGGGAACACCATCGGTGCGGGCGTGCTCCCTGGCGACACGGTGCTGGCGGTGAACGACATGCCGACGCCACGCATCATCGCGTCGCTGCTCCCGGCGATCCGCGGTGATGGCGACAACGACGGCAAGCGACGTGCGCTCCTCGACTTCCGGCATCGCAAGCGGTACGAAGCCATCGACGTCCTGCTCCCACTGATCCTGCCGCCGGTCGATGGCCGGTACCGCGTGACGCTGCGCCGCGCTGGCCGCGATACCACCGTGTCCGTGGCGTCGATGGAGTCGCGGGTGCGTCGTGAGCAGGCATGGCCCATTCCACCCGAGCGTGCGCCGTTCGAACTGACCCGCGATGGCACGGTCGCGATCCTCCGCGTCGATGCGTTCGACTACGGCGCCGAGAGCAACAAGTGGTCGCCGTTCGTCACGTCCACCTTTCGTACGCTCAAGCGCGACAGCGTGCAGACGCTCATCCTCGACCTGCGCGAGAACGAGGGCGGTTCGGACGAAGGGGCGGAGTTTCTGCTGCGGCACCTGATTCGAACGCCCCTGCTTGTGCCACCACTGCGTCGATTCGTGGCCTACGACACGGTGCCGACCAACCTGCGCCCGTTCCTGTGCACATGGGAGAAGGAGTTCTACGACCGGCGTGGCCGAGTCGTGGCGCGTGGCGACGGCACGTTCGACCTGAAAGACGATGGGTCGTGGCCCAAGCGCATTCCGGTGGCGCGCGACGCGTTCGCCGGACGCATCGTCGTCCTGACCAGCTACGTGAACAGCTCGGCGTCGCACATCATGCTGCGAATGCTGGCGCGGCAGCCTGGCGTGACGCTCATTGGCGACCCCACCGGCGGCAGCCTGCGGGCGCACACGGGCGGCAACCTGTTCTTTGCGAAGTTCCCCGGCACCGGCTTCGAGGTGGATCTTCCGCTGATCGCGTACGACTGGGGGGCGTCCAACCCGTCCGGCGGCGTGCAGCCCGATATTCGTGTGCCGGCCGCGAGGGCGCTGGAGCGGGCGCTGCAGGAGGCCAGTGGCACGAGGCGGTAGGCATGCGTGATGGGGTGGAAGGCGACGTCATGGTGACGATGTGCTATCGCGACGTGCTGCCGAGCGGGCGAGCCGCGGTGGGGAGGCGCGTCCTTGGCGTCCATGTTGCACCCGGACGTTGCGAATGCCGGCGCACGGGGATGCGCGGGCGATATGGCGCTTTGCGCGGCCGGCCGGAAGGCGCGCCGGCGAGGGCCTGATGGACTACAACGAGCTCCGCGAGGGGACGACCGTCTACCTCGTGGTGAACGTGCCAGGCGCCCTCATCTACGTGGGTGACGGCCACGCGGCACAGGGCGACGGCGAACTCACGGGCGACGCGTTGGAGACCTCCATGGACGTGGAGTTCAGCGTGGACGTGGACCATGAACTCCAGATCAGCGCTCCCCGCGCCGAGTCGCCGGAGTACCTGATGTCCATCGGCATCGCGGGCGACTTGCAGGAAGCGCTGCGACTCGCGACGTCGGACCTGACGCGGTGGCTGACATCGCAGTACAAGCTCAACAGCGCCGAAGTGGCGTCGGTGCTGGGCACGGCGCTCAAGTACGACGTCGCCGACATGGTCGGGACGCAGGTCAGCATCGTGGCCAAGGTGCCACGCGCGCTCGTGGCGAAGCTGGTGGCGTCGAAGTAGCGCCTCGAGTGGAGCGACCAACATGAACAGGGCGAACGCGACCAGCTACTTCATGCGCCCGCGCGCCGACTCGCGCCCCCGAGGTCGACCGTCAGCAACCATCCCGCCGAGATCCCGAGCGAGATGCGCTGCGCCCACGGCAGCAGGACGATGTACTGCCCCGAATAGTAGATGACGGCCGTGAGAACGAGCGGCACGGCGCACGCGGCCCCGGCCACGAGCACGCCAACGCGCCGCTGCACGAAGAGCACCCAGAGCACGGCGAGCATGGCCATCGTGAAGAAGGCGAGGGCGATCGTGATCATGAGGTCGTGCATCGGCGTGAACGTCAGCGCCGCGTAGACCATCGACCCGATACCGCCGATGCGAATGAGCTTCGCGGCCTTGGCCGGCGCGGCCTGCCGCGCGAGTCGCTCGAACTCGATCGCGATGCTCAGGCAGACGCAGAGCAGGCTCGCGCTCGCCCACGGGCGTGCCGGACTCCCCTCGGCCCGCAGCAGCGTCGAGACGTAGTCGCGGTTCCAGTCGAAGCCGCCGGGGTGCTGCGTGGTCGCGATGACGAAGAGGGCGACGGCGAGCAGCAGCCCGATGATCGGCAGCCGGCGTGAGGTCAGCAGGTGCTCAACCCGCGTGCTGCACGAGGTTGATCAGCGTGCCGCACGTGTCCTCCAAGAAGACCGCGGTGACCGGCCCCGTGAGTCTCGGTGTTGCTGACTGGCATTCTGGTGAGCGTGACCTGCATGGGAGGCACTTCGGGGCAGTGGTGCGGAGGGTGGTCTACGGCTTCTGCTGCAGCGACAGCCACGCCAACGCCGAGCTCGGCACTTCGATGCGCAGTCGGGTCGGCGTCGCGGAATGTGCGGCGGTGGGCGAGGGGCCCGCAATCAGCCACGATCCGATGGCCAGCGCGCGCAATCGGCGCGACATCGCGTGGGCACCAACTGAAATCGAGATGAACACGCGCCGGGCGCAGTCAGCGGTCGGCGCCATCCGGGGGTTCGGCCGGGATCGCGGGCACGGCGGGCACGGCGGTCGACGCCGAGATCGACCCGTCGGGCGAGGTCACCTCTTCGTCCAGCGCAGCCAGCACGCCTTCCGGGCTCATCGCCTGCTGCATCACGGCGGCACCGGAGTCATGCCGGTTCTTCACGTTGGGCAGATCGCGCCGCAGTTCTTCCAGCAGGTCAATCAGCTTGGCTGTCTTCTGTTCGATGAGCAGCGTCACTTTCAAATCGAGGTGAGCGCGCTGCTCACCCAGCTTCGCCACCCGGTTCTGCTTGATCAGCACGACGGTCGTCGTCAGCAGCGCGGCCAGTCCAGTCAGGCCTTGCAGCCAGAAGAAGGGGGGCTCGTCAAGGGGCGCCTTGCCCCGCGCCATCAAGGCCAGGTTCACGCCGATCCAGACCAGGACGAAAAGCAGGATGACGACCAGAAAGGCTGGCCGCCCGACGAAGCCGCCGATGCTCTCGGCGTGGCGCTGCGACGGGCTGCGCTTCTGTTCCTCACGGGTGTAGAACTCGTGAACGGCAGCGATGTTCTGGCCGATCTGCCCGGTCTCGGCACTCTCTGCACTCTCTGCGCTCCCCGCGCTGGGCGTGGCGGCGGGCGGCCCTGGTCTCACTTCGCGCGCGGCCACTGGACCTGCTTGTCAGGCTGACTTAGCCGCCCGGCACGAAGTTCTTTCACGGGTTCGATGTCGTTCATGAGGAGCCGATGCATCGGCCGCGTCGAGCCGTGCGTGAGGTAGTCCGTGACGCGCGTGGTGATTGACATGGCCAGCCGCCCTTCCAGCGTCTGAGATCTCCCTTGGGAGAATGGCGCGCGCGTGGGGGCGCGGGCCATGACGCAAACGGGTGAGAACGGGCCGGGGGAACGGACGACGGTGGTGCGCGGCCGAGGATCCCGCGAATCTCACTGACACATAGCCTGTGCACACGTATTGTGTGACATGAAGAACATCACGTTGGCGATCGATGAGGAAACGATCGCTGGCCGTCTGTCCACGCTGGAACTCACGCCGTTGCGCTGGAGCGAGTTGGCGGGCACGCGTCGCACGCCGCACTGGTTGCGCGGCGGATTCCCCGATGGTGGCATTCTCGCCGCGAGTTGACGCGTAAAGGATGTTGCCGGACCAACGTGTCAAGCAGGTCCCCGGCTGTTCATGCACGAGACCGCTCTACGGAAGCGGAGACAGTCTGGCGGTGAGGGTCACCGTGTTGACATGGCAGACGTTCCGCGTCACGCGCACCCCCGCCGTGTCCCACGACGCGTAATTGGCCCGGCGCACAGTGACGGCATAGGTGCCCGCCCGCTCGAAGGTGTTTGGCGTGATGAGCGCCCCCTGGTTGTCACTGGGGTTTCCGAACGGCGAGGTGACGGAATCCGCGAAGGGCCCATCCCGTAACACGAGGGTGGCGCCGGTGGCAATGGATGCGTTGGAGGCAGCATCCCGCACGTAGACGGCGACCGCCTCGCGCAGGTCCGTGGTGCAGCCGATCGGGTCCGAGGGGAAAAGACAGCCGCTCACTCCCGATACGAGCGTCAACACTGCGCAGCGGATAGTCGTCCGTCGGCGAAAGGCGGGCATCGCGGAGGCGTGGAGGGTCGGATCAAGATACCCCGATCACGTTGCAGGTGTCACGGGCAACTTCGGGCACAGACGCGAATGTGGCGGCTGGCGTACGCTGGTACGCGCGCTGGTGCTGCGCTCCGCACGCTGGAGTGGATGGGGCCGGCGCATGTGGGGGCGAGTGTCGCGCACATGCAAGCGGAATACGGGTGCGCGTAGGTTCGCCGACCACCGTCTCACAAAATTGCATCACGACCCAGCTGTCTCACCGGGCCATTGTTGTGTTGCCCGGAACTCGCCGATTGCAGCCGGGCGGCTGGCCAGCCCAAGTCAGGCCAGCCGCCCGCGCACGATCAGCACCCAGAGGGATTGTCCGTTGGCGAAGTCCGCTTCCCGTTCGGCCGTGACGTTCCATCCACGGTGAGCGTGTTGCCGTACCCTGACGGGTGATCAAACCACGCCGAGCTCCACGGGGCGTCGCCACCGAGCTGCAGGGAATATCTCGAGTTGGCCAGGAATGACTCCGTCGTATTCGTCAGCGTACGGGAGATCCGGGTGAACGACACCAGCAGGTTGTTCCGGCAGCTCGGCCCGACAGCATTGCCCGACAAGCTCACGTCGATATTGCCAGGCACCACCGGTGAGACCGGCGGCGTGCCCGTGGCCGGCACCGGGGTGTTCGCGTCAACGCTGACCGCAAAGTTGTTCTTGTAGAGCGTATTGTTGGTCAGCGTGACAACGCCTGACTGGGCAGTCGTCCCCGCCTTGTTCGAGGTGAACGTCACGAGCCGGACGCCCGTGCCGAACCCCTTCGCCTGTCGCACATGGCCACTGATGTCGTTGTTCGATACCACCGCCGTGTCCGCCGCCATCGCGGGCGCCACGTATGGTGTGATGACAATGCCAGATGGATTGAGCGTCATCGGAAAGTTGGGAAGCACGGCAACCGGCGCGAGGAACAGCCCGACAAACCCGCCGTCAAGTATGCGGTTGCCCGCGACAGCGTACGTGCCCGGACCGGCGATGCAGAACCCGCATGCCGTGCCGAGCCGCCGTGCGTAGTTCTCGCGCACTGTTGCGTTGGACGCACGCAGATCCACGCCGGACTGCATGGTCGGCTCGAAGTGGTTGCCGCGAATGACGAGCCCGCGCACGCGCATCGCGCCAATGCCGACCCCACCGGCCACCGCGGACGTTGCCGAGAGGCCCGACGTGAAGCGGAAGTTCTCCACCACCACATTGTGGCCATGGTAGTCCGTCTCGTCATCCGCCACGACCACGTACGTCTCCGCGGCCGACAACCCACGATCTGGCGCAAGGATGGACGCCCCCTGCGCGGGCGCGTCTGTCGCCCGCCCCTTCGCATCCAGCAACATCGCCTGCGCACCGCGGAGCGTGAGATCCGGCACTCCGATGAACAGTGGGTACCGCTCGATCGTCGGTCCCGTCGTGTCGAAGCTTCCCGTATATGTGCCCGCATCGATCGTGATCGTGATGCGGCACGCCGCCACCTCCTTCTCGTTGTGCGCCCGCCGCGTCGAATCCGCCGCATCCACCGCGTCGGTGATCCGCGCGAAGTGAATGCCGTCGCCCGCGGCCGGTGCACCCTGGCTCACGCTCCAGGCAAGCGCGTAGTCGCCATGGCCTCGATGCGCTGGCCAGGCTGACATCGGAAGGCTGAGCACCTTGTCGCGGCCCTCAAGGTGGCAGATCTCGATCTTGTCGTTCCCGATCTTCACGGACAATACATCCATTGGCGCCATCACATTGGCCGGCGCGTCGCTGCTGCAACCGGCGACGAGGAGGCTGAGTAGCGTGCCGACCAGCACGGAAGCACCTTTCACTTTCGACGATCGGTAGATGAGCATGGGACACTCCGTGAGGCCTGCTGCGTGCGCATCCCTTTGGAGTGCGCCACGCCGCCGGCAAGAATGGTGTTGAGGGGCACGCTACAGCATGACCGTCCACAAATCGTCCATTCGCCCACAAGTGCCGATCGTTCCCCTGCGCGATCCACGACCGAAGCTCGACCTGCTCGGCGCCGTGCGCGTGTATCGCGAGGACTCGGGTGGCAGGCTGATCCTCACCGCCCCGTTGCAAATCGCCGTGCTCGCGTACCTGGTCCTCGCACGGCCACGAGGGCTGCATGCGCGCGACACACTCATCGCCATGTTCTGGCCCGAGGCCGACACCGACGCTGGGCGACACGCCCTCCGCAACGTGCTCACGGCCATTCGCCGCGCACTCGGCAACGATGCCGTGGTCACCGCGGGGCACACCCTCGTCGGCATCGACACCACGCGCGTCGTGTGCGATGCGCGCCTCCTCGAGGACGACCTTGCCGCCAGCCGCCTGACCAATGCCATTGCGCGCTACGAAGGCGAGCTGCTTCAGGGCTTCCATGTCTCCCGCGCGCCGGAGTTCGAACGGTGGCTCGACGCCGAGCGTCGGCGGTTCCTCGAGACCGTCGTCCAGGCCGCATGGTCCGTTGCCGCGGCGCACCGTACTGCCGGCGATCTCGAAGCCGCCGCACTCGCTGCCAAGCGCGCCGCAGGCCTCGTCCCCGATGACGAACGCGCACTGCGACGTCTGCTCGTCCTGCTCGGCGATGCCGGACAGCGTGCCGCGGCAATTCGCGCCTACGAGGAGTTTGCCGTCATGCTGACGCGCGAATTCGGCGCCGAGCCTTCTGCCGAGACGAAGCGCGTCATCGAGGCAATCCGCGGTCCGCGGTCATGGCCCCCAGAACCAGGGGACGTCGTCACCCTCGCGGTGCTACCGTTCGTCCCCGACCCCTCGCTTTCGGACGCCGCCGGCATCTGTGAGTCACTCGGTGCTGGCGTCTTTGCGAGTCTCGCGCGGATGCCCCGCTTCATTGTCCGTACGCGTGGCGTCGCCTCGCAGCACGCGCACGCTGCGGTCAAGCCCATCGCCGCTGGACGCTCGCTCGAGGTCGACGCCATCGTTACCGCCAGGGTTCTCGGAGGGGCCCAACCCGACGCAGTGATGGTTCGCCTCGCCGTGATTCGCGTATCTGACGAGAAGGTCCTGCACCAAGAGACGTTTACCTCGCATGATGTCGACCTCCACGCCCTCGAGGGGCAAATGGCGGCCGTTGTTGGTGAAGCGCTGGATGCCTCAACTCCCGAACGCGGTACGCCCACGCGCGTTGCGCGTCCATCGGTCGATGGTGAGGCATACATCCTCTATGTGCGCGGCAACTATCTCTTCCTGCGCGCGGTCCACGGTGGCCACGCAGAGGATCTCAACCGCAGCCGCGACTTCTTCGAGCAGGCGATCGAACGCGATCCCGGCTTCGCCCTCGCGCAAGCCGGTCTCACCAACTATTTCGCGGCAGCCGCGGTCCGCAACGTCCTTCGCCCCTTCCGCGAGCACTTCGGCCACGCCATCGACTTGTCTCGCCATGTGATCACGCTCGACCCCACGCAGGCCATTCCGCACGTCCACTTCGGCGTTCAGGCGCTCTATCTCGACTGCGACTGGGATGCTGCCGGACATGAATTCGCGACCGCGACGCAGCTCGATCCCACCTACGCCGAAGGCCACCGCTTTTATGGTATCTACCTTGGCTGTGTCGGCAGGACTGCCGAGGCGATGCGTGCGCTTCGCGAGGCGGCGCGTCTTGAGCCACACATCGCGATCTTTCACAATTCCCTCGCGGACGCACACATGGCCGCGCGTGCGTACGACGAAGCCATCGCGGCGCTCCGTACCGCTTTGCGGGTGGACCCGCAGTACACCGCCGCCCGCAATCGCCTCATCCGCTGCTACGAGCGACTTGGCCGTTTCGAGGATGCTGTCGCGGAGCGCGGCGAGGCAGGCCCATCAGGTCTTGCCGAGGAGTTCGCGGTCGCGCTACGCGCTGGCGGCGTCGACGGATACCGCACGGCGCGCGAACGGGAGCTGCGCAGCGTCATTGCCGACCTCGAGTCGCGCATCACGGACGGCAAGCCGCTCGACGCGAGCGACTACTTCAGCCCCGTGCAGCTGAGGCTCGCGCTCGCGCATGCCGAGCTCGGCGAGTGGGATCGTGCGCGAGAGTGGGAAGCGCATGCCTGCTCGCGGCGGCCCGGTGTGCGTCTGTGGTTCCGTGCCAACGCGGATCTCGCGCCGCTCTATTCGGAGTAGGCTTCACCATAGGACTTCGCGCGCCCCATTCTGCCGCGGAGCTGCGGCAAAGCTGCCCCGACCAGCACGACTGGCAGACCTCGCTGCGCGGTGCGATGCAGCGCCGTGATGAGTGCCGCGAGTTCCTCCTCTTTCACGTACTGCAGCTCGTCGACGAACAAGGCGAGCGCCCTTGATTTATCGAGATTCGATAATATCGCTAATTGTGGTACACACTCTAGAAATGAGAAGGGGGCGAGTCGCGCATAGGCTTTTGGGTCAACAGGTTACGGCGACCATAGCCGAGCAGCTTGCGAGATCGCGCAGCTGGGTCTCCATGAAAGAAAGAACCCCGGCGTGTGCCCGAGGCCAGACTCCGGGGGAGCGCTGAGGACCCGTAGGACTATGGGACGAGCGCGTCGGTGCCTTCGATGGAGAAGCGCCTGTAGCCCGTGAAGGCGCGGCCGAGGAAGCGTTCGAGCCCGTCCACCTCGATGAGGCGGCGGCGGAGAAGTACTGTCGCCACGAGGTGTCAACAGCGGCGGGGTCGGCGCGCCAGCGGTCGAACATCTCGGCGATGTAGCCGTCGTTGAAGACGGAGGTGGTGGGGTCGCCGGGTATGGTCTTTCTGCTGTAGCCGCAAGGACCGACACCCGCAGCGGTGCGTCAGGCGGTGTGTGCACCTCAGCTCTGCCTTAGGGGTCGCCGCGATTCCTCTCCAGAGAATCACATATCGGATGTATGACCGGAGATTGTGCTTTGACATTTTCGACTATATTCAATATTCAAGAATGCTGAATGTCTCGTGTGCGTATGTCTCTGAGTTTTCTCGAATGTCGCAACTGTCTCTTGTGCGCATATTCAATATTCAGGAATTGAGAATGAGGGTACCTGTATGAACAAGCAGGAGTCGCTGAAGCCAATCGATGTCGCCGTGGTCGTCGCGCTGGCGTTGCGACACCCACAGACGGCCAGCACCTACAGCGAGCTGGCGGAAGAGCTCGCTGTGAGTGCCAGCACAGTGCACGGATCGGTGCAACGACTTCAGAAGACAGGACTCCTGCGAGCCGGATCTCGGGAGCCGAATCTTCATGAACTACGGAACTACCTGGTCCACGGTGTGAAACACTCATTTCCGCCGATTCTCGGACGTGTCATGAAGGGTGTGCCTACGGCGCACTCAGGACCGGCCCTCAGCGATCAATTCGAGAGTTCAAACCCGTTTGTTTGGCCCGACGTGCACGGAAGCATTCGAGGTACGAGCTTGACACCCCTCTATCCACGCGCCGTCCGACTGCCGGCGCATTCTCCGCAGCTGTATCAGGTGCTCACGCTGATAGACGCCCTTCGGGTGGG
>JANMLN010000086.1:0-21778 GCA_031372565.1 Gemmatimonadota bacterium
GTTTTCTGGTTTGAAGTTGACAAGTATCAATCGTGCAGCCACCAACAATTCGTTTTTGCTTTTTCCAGTAAAACGAAATGCGCCAATAAAAATGAGAATCTGAATGCCTTCAATACCAATGGGAATGCGGTTGATCCGAGAAGCAGGTCCTTCGCTTTGCTCACGACGACGGGGGGGCGGTGGCGAGCGACACGCCAACCCCGGTCGCACACACCAGCGGGATCCCGTACATCGCCCACGGCCACGTGTACCCGCCCGCCTCGCCCACCACCACGAAGCAGCCGATCCCCCACGTCACCCCGACCACCACCGACGCCCACGCGCCTGCCGTCGTCGCCTTCGGCCAATGGAACCCCGCGAGCAGCGCGAAGCTCAACGCGGCCACCGGAATGTTCGCGAGAATCAGCCGATTGAGAATGTCGTCGACCAGCAGGTTGGCGCCGAGCCAGCACAGCACCGCGAAGCCGCCGATCAGCAGCCGCTGGCCGCGTACCGACATCCCGCCGCGCACCTGAAAATCCGCCGCGACCATCGCCGCCATCGCGCTCCACACCCCCGCGAGCGTCGTGAGTGCTGCGGTGAACAGCATCGCGATCCCGACTCCCTTGAGCCCGGTCGGCAGCCAGGCCGCGATCATCTGCGGCACGACCTGCTGCGGATCGTCCAGCACCACGCCGCTCGCCTTGAACCACGCGGCGCCGAGCACCATCACGCCGTAGAGGAGGAAGATGAGCACGGCGCTCACGCCCACTGCGGCAAATGCCGTCTTCTCGTCGCGCGCCGCAAAGATCTTCTGCCCGTACCAGGGCGCCGCGATGTACGTGAAGCAGGTGAGCACGATCAGCGTCGTCACGAAGCGGAACGGCAGCGCCGGGTGTGTCCACTGCGCCCATGGCGCAAACACGCGCTGGTCGGCCGGGTACGCGGCGTCCATGGCGCCCGGCCCGAGCTTGAGATAACCGATGATGCCCAAGACCGGCAACAGCACCAGCGTGAGCGCGAATCCGACCAGATCGCTTCGCACCACGCTCTCCAATCCGCCCGAGATCACCACCAGCACCACCACCGCGCTCAACACCCCCGACAACACCCACGCATCCACCCCGGGCACGATCGGAGCAAAGATCAGTGCCAACGACTTCACGTAGGTCGCGCTGAACCCCGTCATCGCCACCAGCAGCAGCGCCGACGCGAACCGCCCCAGCGCGGGCGAGTAGCGCGTACTGAAGAGTTCCGCCACGCTCAACCGGTTGAACCGCTTCCACGGCTTGGCCACCGTGACGGTGTAGAACAGCAGCCCCACCAGGAAGACGAACGGAAGCGCCAGCGCCATGGGCCCCGCGCGATAGCCCGCGGCGCTGAAGGCCAGCAGCGTGCTCGTGTTGAACTCGGTCATCACGAGCGTTGCCACGAGCGGAACGAACCCCACCGACCGGTCCGCCACGAGGTAGCTCTCCGCACTCACCGTCCCGCGGCGTCCCACCAGCACCAGCAGCGCAATGATCGCCGCGAAACCCACCAGGTCGAGTCCGTTCATGCGCGCTCCCACATCCGCCGCATCGCCGCGCGCGTAAACTCCTGTAGCGTTCGTGTTCCGCCCCCTCCCGTGCTCCGATGCCGACGACCCGCCGCCGCTTCAGCCCCGAGTATGTGAGCATCGCTGCCCGCTGGCTGGGTCTGCTCAGCCACGAGACGCGCCTCCACCTGGTGCTGACCCTCGCGCAGGGCCCCAGCACGGTCACCGACCTCTGCGCCCACTTGGGGCTCGCGCAAAGCAACTGCAGCCACCACCTCGCGATCCTCCGCAATGCGGGCCTCGTCGTGGATGACCGCGACGGGCAGTTCGTGAACTATCGGCTCAACGTGGACGTCTGGCGCCGGATTGGCGATTCTTTCTTCGACCAGCTGCTCGGCGGGGCCGATTCCGCAACGCTCCAGCACGTCCGCATCCAACGCCTCGCCAACGGCCGTACCACCCATCCGGCGTGAGGAACGCGGCCGGATGCATCCGACTAGCTATGGTTGGACGTATTGAAGCCTGAACATATGTCGATACGCATCGGTGGCCATGCCGGCATCGGCCCCTTCACCCCTGCAGAATCTTCCATGTCGCTGCTTTGTGAGTTTCGACTGGCCTCGGCCCTGCTCGCCCTGGGTGCCGCGCTGATCGCGCCAGCCACTGTTGACGCCCAGCGACCGGAGGCCATCGTCTCCGGCATCGTGCGCTCGCAGGGCGGACGCCCGATCGGCGGCGCACGCGTCGAGACCGCCGATGGCGCCAACAAGATCGACGCCGATGCCGGCGGCCGCTTCCGGTTGAGTGTCCCAACGGGTGACGCGATCATCAGCGTCACGGCGATCGGGTTCCGGCCCGTGCGCATTCCACTCGTGGCGCTCGCGGCTGGCGAAGTGCGCCCCGTTGGCGTCACGCTCGCGCCGCTGTACACGCTGACGGCCACCACGATCGTCGCCACGCCCGAGCGTCCGCTCCTCAACACGGAGAACGCGGCCACCGGTGGCTCGATCGAGAAAGCCGAGCTCCTCGCGCTGCCCACGGATGCGCGCGACCCGATCGCGCTGCTGTTCAACGTGCCCGGCATCACGCAGTCATCGGGCTTCTTCGGCGATGCACCGCAACTGTCGTTCAACGCGCAGAACGCGCTGTACACGACCTACCTGCTCGACGGCCTCGACAACACGGAAGGATTCCTCGGGGGACCGCGCGTGGAGTTTCCGCTCGCGGGACTCGATCGGATCGACGCCTACGTGAACAGCTACTCGAGCGAGTTCGGCCGCAGCCCGAGCGGCATCGTCAACCAGCTGTCGCGCGGTGGCAGCAACGCGCGCCACGGCGAACTCTTCCTGTATGGCCGCCCCGGGCGATCGTCGGGCGTCGATGCCGACAACAAGATCCCGTTCGGTGCGGTACCGGCCGCCATCCAGCGCAAACAGGACGGCTTCAAGCGCTTCCAGCTCGGCGGTGCGCTCTCTGGCGCCCTGCGTCCCGATCGCACCTTCTACTCCGTGGCCGCCGAGTACACGGACGAGACCGAGGACCGGGTCGGATCGACTGCACTGGCGAGCTTTCTTGGCACGGAGCGCCGCCAGAAGGTGAAGCTGTACGGCCGACTCGATCAGGCGTGGAACGCCAACCAGTTCACGACCGTGCGCGCGGCCTTCTCGATCACCGATCGGGCAGGGACCGGGTCCGGGATCGTGACGCCGGAAGCCGACATCGTCACGCGTCGCATCGGCGGATTGTACGCGCTCACGCACCGCTCCTCGCTCGATGGCGGGAACGCGAGCAACACGATCTCCGCACAGGTCGGCACCTACCACTGGTACTTCCCGCCGGCCAACTCCGACTTCACCAAGCCGCAAGTCACGATCGTCGGCCCGGGCCCGTCGTTCACGCCGCAGGCGGTGGTCGGGTCGTCCAACTTCGTGTTCGATGAAAAGGAAGTGCAGATCCAGCTGCGCGACGTGTTCGAAACGGCGCTCAACGACGAGCACACGCTCCGGCTGGGGGGCGACATCCTGCGTTCGAACTTCGAGCTGTTCGCGGCCGGAACCAACCCGCTCGGCAGCTACGTCGTGGTCAACACCGGCAACATCAGTCCGCCAAGCGGACGCCCGGCGCGCTACTCCGACATTCCCGCTGGCGTACAGGTGCAGTCGTACACGGTGGATGCGCGACCGCAGCAGGTGAACCTCTCGCAGACCGTCTTCGGCGCGTTCATCGAGGACCGCTGGAAGGTGAGCCCGAGCTTCACGCTCATCTCGGGGCTCCGCTGGGATTACGACGACATCACGAGCCGAGGGCAAAGCTCGCCGGATCTCACGGCGTTTCAGCCGCGCGTGTCGTTCAACTGGTATGCGACGCCGCGTTCGGTGCTGCGTGGTGGCATCGGCATGTACGCCGGCAAGCTTCCATACGCCATCTACTCCGACGCGCAACAACTGGGGGTCAATGGCAACGCGACGGTCTCGTTCAGCGGTGCGAGTGCACCGGTGTTCGGCGCGGGCCAGACCGCAGCAGCCCTCGCCGCCGCCACTGGCGCGCTACCGCCGCGCGAGGTCTTCTCGTTCTTCCCGCTCGGCCTGCGCATGCCGATGACCTACCAGACCACGGTGGGCTACCAGGTGCAGGTGGGCGATGACTGGGGCTACAGCGCCGATCTCGTGCTGTCGCGCACGGCCAACCTGCCGCGCCTGCTCGACCTCAACCCCGTCAACAAGCAGCTGGGCCCCGGCGACACGGCCAACCAGGTGTGTGCCTCGGCGACGTCGTGCCCCGGCGACGCGTTCCGTCCGTCGAATCCGAACACGACCGGGTATCGACGCCTCTCGGCCGCGCAGTCGGGCGGCGAGGCGATGTACGCGGGCCTCTACCTGAGCGCACGCAAGCGACTCGCGCGATCGCTCGCCGTCGATGCCAACTACGTGCTGTCGCGCGCCATGAACGATGCCGAAGACATCAACTTCTCGGCCACGCAGGGCAACTGCTTCGGTTCGAACTATCGCGATGCCGTGACCAACGCACCGTGCTCGAGCCGCGAGTGGGGCAACGCGAACAACGACCGCACGCACCGGGCCACGGTGCGCGCCATCTGGACACCGTGGGCCGCCTGGCGCTTCAGCATCGTGTCCGACGTGCAGAGTGGACAGCCGTTCACGCGTGTGGCCGGTGCCACCGTCGGCGGCGGACAATCGCGCTACGACCTGCTCGGCGCCGGCGCGATCCGCGGCAACGGCTTCATCGGCAACAGTGATCGCTACTACGGCGTGGAGCGCAACAGCGAGACGCTCCCGATGTACGAGAACACGAACATCAGCGCGACCTACCTGCTGGCGTTCGGCACCCAGGTGATCGAGTTGCGCGCCGACCTCTTCAACCTCACGAACTTCACGGCGTGGGGGAACTTCGCGAACGGCGTGGGCGGTGGCGGGAGTCGCGTGCAGACCGGCCGACCCGGCGATCCGATCTACAACTTCAATCCCGGTCCGCCGAGGCAGCTGCAACTCTCGGCCCGCTGGGGCTTCTAGCGCGCCCGGTGGGACCCGCGCGCTCCGGCGGGCCCCATCACGCGTAGCTTCCCCCGCATGTTCGACGAACAGTTCCGTCGCGTCTTCCCCGCCGTTGCGGCCGCTCCCGTGCGCGCGCTCGCGCGTGCGAGGATCACGCCGAATCAGGTCAGCGTGGCCGCATGCACGCTGGGGTGCATCGCGGCCGTGTCGCTCGGCGCCGGTTACCCCGTGAGCGCGCTTACGCTGTGGCTCGCAGGACGCGTGCTCGACGGCATGGACGGCCTGCTCGCGCGCGAGACGGGTGCCGGTACCGCGTTTGGTGGCTACCTGGACATCACGCTGGACATGGTGGCGTACGGCGCCATGGTGATCGGCTTCGCGGTGCAGCGCCCGGAGCATGCGATCGCGTGGATGTGCATCCTGTTCGGCTACGTGCTCGTGACGACCAGTACGTTGGCGCTCTCATCGCTGCTCGAGGCCCAGCATGCGCGCGAGGGGCTCACCAACCGATCGATCGCCTTCACGCCGGGCTTCGCCGAGGCCGGAGAGACGAGCATCGTGTACGCGCTGCTCGTGCTCGTGCCGGTCGCGATACCGATGATCGCGTGGGCATGGGTGGCGCTGTTGGCTGCGACAGTCGTGCAGCGCACGCGCCTCGCGTGGCGCGTGTTGGACGGTCGGTAGTGCGCGCGCAGTGTTCAGGCGACGAGCCGCGAGATCCGATCAGCGCGGCACGTAGTCGTGCAGGAGCGGTCCTGGTCCGGGCGCGTCGAGCATCGACAGCAGGGCGCGCAGCACGTGGCGCTGCCCGTCCGCGTCACCCGGTGCACCGAGCGCTCGCCCGAACGGGAACGGCACCGCCAGCATGCGCGGCGCCCGCAGCGTCACCGCCACGCTGCGCACGAGCGCGATGCACGCCGTGGCGATCCCCAATCGTTCGACTTCCGCTGCGAGCAGTCCGACCGACTGCGTACAGGTGGGTCAGACGGGCACGAAGAGCGCGGCGTCCACCTCATCCGCCAGCAACGCATCCACGATCCCGGGCGCTGTCTCCTTGAGGAAGCGGCCGGGCGCCACCATGCTGCCGTTGAAGCTCACGGCTCGCGGCGCCACCTCGCCGATCGTCCCGTCGGCTGCCAGCTCGTAGAGGCGGTCGAGCGGCAAGGCGAGATTCTTGTCCTTGAGCAGATCGGCACGGTCGAACGCGTCGCTCGTCTGTCCGATCGCGAGCGCGGTCACGGGGGTATCGCTCGGCAGGTAGCGCGCGCTGATCACTTCGCCTTCGCGCGTGCCGAAGTCGGCATCAACGCCCGGGCGATAGAGCCCCGCACTCGTCACCAACGCCACGCGCGCCCGTCCGAGCGGCACGCGGAGCGTCGCCCACGGCGTGTCGGCGATCGTACGCCACCGGTACGCGCGAATCGAGATCCGGTACTTGAGGGGTAGCTCATCCCAGCTGGCCATGCGGGAAAGATGGCGACGACACCGCATGCGCACGACCGGCGTGATGAATCCGGACGTGACCCGTGCGGCGTACCGTGTCGAACGAGCGCGTCCGCCACGACAGGCGTTGCATCTAGCGGCGTCGATATTCCCTTGCCGACCCGATTCCTCCCCGTAGGATGGGGGTTGGTGTTTCTCGCCCCCTCCCAACGAGTACGCGCATGGCCACTCGACCCGTCGTGAACAGTGCGTGGGCGGCCTTCACCGAGCCCGTGCTCGCCGAGTCGCGAGCGCTGTTGGCCCAGAACTGGAGCCAGCTCCCGGCGGCGCTGCGAACGCCGCACCAGATGCTGGGCCGGCAGGGCAACGGATGCGGAGCGACGATCGGTGCCATGCCGCGCTGTGACTTCGCCTGTCGCGGCTGCTATCTCGGCGAGGAGGCCAACAAGATTCCCGCCGAACCGCTCGAGGCGATCAAGGCGCAGATGCGTGCGTTGCGCCCGGTGCTCGGCCCGGCCGGCAACCTGCAACTCACCGACGGCGAGGTCACGCTGCGGCCCGTCGAGGACGTGATCGAACTGCTGCAGTACGCGCGCTCGCTGGACCTCATTCCCATGCTCATGACGCATGGCGATTCGTTCCGTCGCCGGCCAGGACTGCTCGAGCGGCTGGTCCGCGAGGGCGGCTTGCGTGAAGTGAGCATTCACGTCGACACGACGCAGCGCGGCCGCACGGGCCCATACCGCAATGCCAGGACCGAGGCGGACCTCAATCCGCTGCGCGCCGAGTTCGGCGAGATGCTGCGCGCTGCACGCGCCGCCACGGGGCTGAATGTGCGCGCGGCCACGACGATGACCATCACCCCGGAGAACCTGGGCGGCGTGGCCGATGTCGTGCGCTGGTTGATGCAGAACCCCGATGCCTTCTTCATGATCTCGTTCCAGCCCATCGCGCAGGTGGGGCGTACCGAGGATGGCCTGGGCGACAGCGTGGACGTCGAAGCACTCTGGCGCGAGATCGCGCGTGGCTGCCATGGATCGGCCGATGCAGCGACCGTCGCACGACTCCTGGGCGGGCAGAAGTGGCTCGGGCACCCCGCCTGCAACCGGTTCGTGCACGGCATCGTGGCGAAGCGCGCCACCGCGGCCACCTTCCACCCCGTACGCCAGCAGGGCGACGCGACCGACGCCCGCATCGTGGACGGCTTCCTTGCACGGTTCGGGGGGATCTCGTTTCGTCGCGATGGGCGAGTGACCGCCATCGCACGTGCGCTCGGACTGGCTGCGCGCGCGCCGGGCTTCTTCGCGCGCAATGTGCCCGCGTTCGCCTGGCACTGGCTGCGCCGCCTTGGTGATGGCAACCCGTGGCGCGCAGCACGCGAACTCGCGTCGGGGGCGCTGCACGCGCACGGCTTCCTGTTCGTGAGCCATCACTTCATGAGCAAGGCACAGCTCGAGACGCCCCTTGGCCAGGAGCGCGTGCAGCACTGCGTGTTCACCGTGCCGGTGGACGGTCAGCTGGTGAGCATGTGTGAAGTCAACGCGCTCGGCATCCGCGAGGAGTACTACGCGCAGATCGCTACCGCTGCGCGACCTTCCGTGCTTTCGCCTGACTGTTGAGCGTCCAGTCGTAGTCGGTCTGGACCGTCTTGAAGTCACCCGACAAGAGCAGCTGCTTCTCCGGCCCGTCGGGGAACCACTTGGCCATGAACTTGGCCGACTCCTTCACGCTGCCGCCGAAGTCTTCCTTGTAGTAGCCGAAGATCATCGAGTGGTAGAGCGTCCGGTTGGCCACATCCACGCGGTTCTTCGTCGGTGACTTGACGATGAACTGCGTGCCCTGATCATCGAGCTGCGCGCCGAGCTTGGCCGCGGTGTAGGCCTCACTGCGAAGCGGCGGGCACCCCATCGCGGCGCACACCAGCGCCAGGTGGATGCGCGGCTCCTTGTACGTCGGGCGGATGATCTTGTGTTCGATGTCGTCGAGCGTGTAGTCCTTGCCGCCAACCTTGGCGAGCGGCTCGGCCCACGGCCCCTTGAGCTTGAGGAAGAGCGTCTTGTTGATGTTGCGGATGCTCTCGGTCTCGTTGTGCGACACGATCAGTTCGATCGTGTAGGCATTGTAGGCGTTGATCCAGAAGGCCAGCTGCTCATCGCGCGGCATCGCGGCGGGATCGGTCGCCGCGAGCGTCCTGAGGTACCCCTTGAACTCGGGGGCCGCCTTGAACCCGTCGTAGTTGACCATGCCGTTGACGACGTGCTTGCGCAGCAGGCCGTCGAACGACGAATGATCGAACCCCTGCGCGAGCGCCGATCCGGACACCGTGAGGGTCATGGCAAGGGCCGCCAACGGGCGGCGCAGCAAGGCGGATGGCATGGTCGAAGCTCCTTCAAGATGTGACTGGAACGGGCCGCCGTCGGCACGTTCACGTGAACAGGCGAAACCAGGTCCGGAAGAGCGACGCCACGGTCGGCGTGAGCCGCGTGCGGTTGTACGAATCGGCGGCCTTGCGCAGCGCCTCACTGACGGTGGGATACGGATGGATCGTGCGACCAATGGCACCGAGGCCCATGCCGTTGGTCATGCAGAGCGTGATCTCGCCGATCAGGTCGCCCGCGTGCTCGGCCACGATCGTCGCACCGACTATACGATCGGATCCCTGTGCCAGATGTACGCGCACGAATCCCTCCTCCTGACCGTCGAGCCGCGCACGGTCGACATCATGGAACGGGACCGTGATCGTGTGCACCGCGATCCCGGCCTTCTGCGCGCCCTCGGCGGTCAGCCCCACGTGCGACAGCTCCGGGCTCGTGTACGTCGCCCACGGAATCACCAGCTTGCTCCCCTTGGCGCGACCGAAGAACAGCGCGTTCTGCACCACCGCGCGCGCCATGAAGTCCGCCGCGTGCGTGAACTGGTAGCGACTCGCGCAGTCGCCGATCGCGAACACGGCCGGATTGCTCGTCTGGAACCGGTCGTCCACCGTGACGCCAGCTTTGTCGTACGCGACTCCCGCCTGCTCGAGCCCCATCCCCTCGACGTTCGGCGCGCGCCCGATCGCGACCAGCAGCTGGTCGCCCTCGAGCACTTCTTCGCGACCCTCGCGCGTGAGGACCACGCGGAACACCCCGCCTTCGTGCGTCACCGAGTTGATCGCCGCACTGAACCGGAACTGCACGCCGCTGCGACGCATGCCGGCCTGCACCAGCGCCGCGGCTTCGGCATCCTCGCGCGGCAACAGCTGCGCGGAGCGATCGACGAGGGTGACGTCGCTGCCGAACCGCGCGAAGCTCTGCGCCATCTCGCACCCGATCGGACCGCCACCGATGACGAGCAGCCGCTCCGGCAGCGTGGTCAGATTGAACAGGGTCTCGTTGGTCAGGTACGGCGTGCCGGCGAGACCGGGAATGGGTGGGGCCGCCGCGCGTGCGCCCGTGGCGATCACCGCGCGACGGAAGCGCAGCGTTTGCCCGCCCACCGTGATCGCATCGCGCGCCGTGAAGGCGCCGTCGCCGAGAAAGACATCCACTCCGAGCGTCGCGTAGCGCGGCGCGCCATCGACGACCGAGATGTCCGCGCGAAGCCGCCGCATCCGCTCCATGACGGCGGCAAAGTCCCCCGCACCGCTTGCAGCCGGGCCCGCGAAATCAGGTGCGGCACGATGCGCCGCTTCCCACGCGCGCGACGGCGCGATGATCCCCTTGCTCGGCACACACCCGACGTTGAGGCAATCACCGCCCATCATGTGCCGCTCGATGAGCGCCACCTTCGCGCCCAGTCCAGCCGCCGCCGATGCCGTGACCAGCCCGGCCGTGCCCGCGCCGATCACGACCACGTGATAGCGCGCCTTGGCCCGCGGATTGGTCCAGCCGGCCGGATGTACGTTCGCCACGAGGCGCCGGTTGTGCGCATCGTCGGGGAGCATCACGAGGCCAGCATCGTGGCGGGGGGTGGTCATGGGCATGGGCAAAGGATGCTATGCAGCGGGCGCCGGCGCGCCCTCGGTGGCCTCGCGCAGCGCGCGGCGCGCCGTTCGGGTGACCAACGCGGTCACGAGGATCGTCGCGGCCAAGCCCAAGCCAAGCACCGCATAGTAGCCGACGTCCTTCGGCGCCTGCGTGCCGCTCGCGAGGGCCGCCACGTCGCCCGCGAGGCGCCCGTAGTACACAAAGAGCACGGTGCCCGGCAGCATGCCCACCGCCGCCAGCACGTAGTCGGCGAGCTTCACCTGTGTGAGGCCGAGCGCGTAGTTGAGCAGCGAGAACGGGAAGGCCGGTGAGAGGCGCAGCAGCGTCACGATCCGTCGGCCGTCGGCGCCGATGGCACGGTCGATCGCGGCAAAGCGCGCGTTGCCCGCCAGTCGTTGCTCCACCCAGCCGCGCGCCGCGTAGCGGGCGATGAGAAACGCCAGGGTTGACCCGATGGTCGCGCCCACGAAGACGAGCGCGACCCCCTTGACCAGCCCGAAGATCGCCCCCGCGGCCAGCGTGAGCAGTGACCCCGGGATGAACGCCACGCAGGCGATGATGTACCCCAGCACGAAGACCACGGCCCCCAACGCGCCCAGCCCGTTGATGTACGCGGCAAACTGTGGCACCACGCCGGCCGCCTGTCGTCCCGCAAACACGACCCCCACAAGGACGACGGCGATGACGGCTATGCGCCCCCAACGCCGAAGCGGCGAGGGAGGGGTGGCATCGGTGGTGGCGACGGTCGGCGTCATGCGATGGGTACGAGAAGCCACGCGCGGAGGGACGAAGTGAATACGCCGCCCCCGGCGCGGCGGATTGCGGTCGCGCGGAATGCCGAAGTGATAGCGTCGTACCCCCGATTCGGTTCACAGCCAACGCACGAGATCGCGCAGCAGCGGCCCGGGCGCGGGCGCCGACCCCAAGGCGTCATCGAATACCTGACGCTCCAGCGGTTGAACAGATTTGCTGGCGGGACCTAACGCTTTTTGCTATATATGCTTGGTTCCAAATACTACACAACGCCCGTCCGGTGGTTGGACCCGATGCCGGGTCACACTGGGTCATGGTTGTCTCAATCGCGTACGACCCGACGGTACGTCCGCACTCCCCGTGCGCTTGGCGTCGCCGCTTGTCGTCGCACCTCCACCAGGCCCTGCTGCCGATGATTCGCGTCTTCGTCGCGGATGACCACACCATGCTGCGCGATGCCCTCGCGGCGCGCCTCGCGACGATCGCCGACTTCGCCGTCGCCGGTGAGGCGGGCACCATCGACCAGCTGTTCGAACGGCTCCCCGCTGCGAACGCCAAGGTCCTCCTGCTCGACGTGCGCATGCCCGGTCCGCCGATCGCCGACACACTCGGTCGGCTGCGCGCGGAGTTCTCCGAGGTGCAGGTGCTGGTCCTCTCGGGCTATCCGGAGGATGCGTACGCGGCGCGCGTCATGCGCATGGGTGCGTCCGGCTTCCTCAACAAGGAGCATGCGATCGACCAGCTGGCGGTCGCGATTCGTACCGTGGCCAGCGGCGAACAGTTCGTCACCCCGAGTCAGGCCACCGACGTCGCTCGTTCGCTGCAGGCGCCGGGAGCGCTCGCGCAGGAGCTGTCCGAACGCGAGCTCGAAGTGCTGCAGGCGCTCGGCGCCGGCGAATCGCTCAAGGAGACCGCCGCGCGCCTCGTCATCAGCCCCAAGACGGTCAGCACCTACCGCGCGCGCATCGCCGAAAAGCTTGGTGCCAAGTCCACCGCCGAACTGATCCGCTACGCGATCGATCGCGGACTGCTGCCCGGGTAGCCACGCGCGGCGCGCCGCAGGCGTCAGCGTCGCCGGCACGCGAGCCGCGCTGCACGACGCCCCATTGCGCGACCGCCACGCCCCGTCCATCCTGCACCCATGAGTCTCATGGATGCCGCCCCCACGCCCGGCGCCGCCGAACTGCTCGGCCTGATCCTCGGCTCGAGCTTTGCCGCCGGGCTCAACCTGTACGCGACCGTGCTCATCGCCGGCCTCGTGCAGATCGCGGGATGGACCGTGCTCCCGGGCAGCTTGGGACTGTTTGCGCATCCGGTCGTGCTTGGCGTCGCGGGCGTCCTCTTTCTGCTCGAGTTCCTCGCGGACAAGGTGCCGTTTGTCGACAACGTGTGGGACGCGGTGCACACCTTCATCCGCCCAACAGCCGCCGCCGCGATCGCGATCGGTGCGCTCGGCGCGGCACCGGACTCGTGGAAGGTGGGCGCGGCGCTGCTGGCGGGCACGGTGGCGCTCACGAGTCACGGGGCGAAGGCGAGCACCCGCGCGGCTGCCAACGTGAGCCCCGAGCCATTCTCCAACTGGGCGCTCTCCATCGGCGAAGACGTGCTCGCCGGCGCGCTCACCTGGCTCGCGACCACGCACCCCTACTGGGCCACGGGGGTCGTCGTGGTGCTGTTGGTCGTGGCCGTCGTGCTCGTGCGTGCCATCGTGCGGCTGGCCAGGAAATGGCTCGTCGATTCGCTCGTCGACGCCGCCGCAGAACCGGGCGCGCCGTCAACGTAGTGCGCTCGCGCTAGAAGTCTTCCCAGGCGAAGCCCGACGCGATGCGCTCGAGCTTCTTCGTCTTCAGGTCCATGCGCAACACGGTCACGGCCCCCGCGCGCTCGGTCGTCGCGCGCGTGGCCAGTTCATCGATGCCGTCGCCATCCACGTCATAGGCGCCGAGCAGTTCGTGGGCGCGAAAGCGCAGGTCGCTCACCTTGAGCGGCGTCACCTTGCCCTTGTCGTCCACGATCACCACGCGCTCGACAAACCACTCGCCTCGATCGTCGCGGAGCATCGCCGCCATGGCGAGACGGCCGAGCGCGCCGAAGCAGCCGAGCACGCGCGTGCCGCGGGTCATCACCTTCCTCGAGAAGCCGGTGTACGCGGGTCGCGGCGTGTTTCTCACGACCAGATCAAGGGAATCCTTGAGCCACTTCTCGCGCAGCTTGAGCTCGCTGCTGATCGAGTCGCGCACGCAGGGCTCGACGTCGCTCGCCGGAGCAGCGGTCGCAGCCGCACTCGTCGCGGGCGAGGTCGCGGACACGGCAGGCGCCGGAGCAACGGCTGCCCCTTCACGATCCGCGACCGCGGTCAGCTTGTCATCCTTCCTGGCCATCGAGTCGATCGTCGCATTCAGTTCGAGCGTGGCCACCACGCGCGATGACCAGACGTCGTACCCCGTGATGCGCGTGCGCACGGAGCCGAACTTCCCGTTCAGCACAACTGCCGTACCGATGGGCATGGGCGGGTGCGAGGCGATCACCTGCCGATACGCACGCGCGCGCGCGCTGTCCTTGCGCACGTCGAGGTCCACCCGGCCGACATCGAGCAGCAGCCGCTTCCCGCGCGCGGCCGCAACGAAGCGCGACTGACCGGCAGGGGGCCACGTCGTCCGCGCCAGAATCGAGTCGCCCACAACCTCCAGCTTGGTGCCGAGGCGCAGGCCGTCGGGGCCGAGTGGAACCGGCGCTGGTGCGGGCTTGCTCGACGGCGTCCGCTGGGCCGCGGGCTTGGCGACCGGCTTCGTGGCGCCCTGCGCCGGGAGCTCGCGCACGACGCTCGCGAGACACCACACGACCAGGAGACGGTGCATCAGCATGGCTTCAATGCTACTCGCCGAGTGGGCGGGCGTCATCCGCGCTGGCGGCGCCCGGTGCCATCGGGCGTGCCCCCCGTGCGTATCGGGCTGCCCCGCGCTATCGTATGCTTCCTCGCTTCCTTGCCCATGACCTTTCGCTACGTCCGCCCCACCAACGCGCCCGACGCTGGCCGCGCCCTCGCTGAACCCGCCGCGGTTCCGCTGGGGGGTGGCACGGACCTGCTTGTCACCATGCGCGAAGGGCTGGCACAGCCCCACGCGCTGGTCGACCTGCGGCGCGTGCAGGGGAGCGACGCCATCGCGCGCAGCGACGGCAACGCGCTCGTCATCGGTGGCAGCGCTCGCTTGGCCGACATCGCCGCGCACCCCGACGTGCGCGCGCACTTCGGCGCACTCGCGCAGGCGTGCGAGAGCGTCGGAACAACGCAGCTGCGCGTCATGGGCACGCTCGGCGGCAACCTCTGCCAGCGGCCGCGCTGCTGGTACTTCCGGCGCGGCGTCTCCTGCTTCAAGTCGGGCGGCTCGAGCTGTCCAGCCGTACTCGGCGAGAACCAGTATCTGGGCATCCTGGGCGGCGGTCCCTGTCACGCGCCGCATCCCAGCGATCCCGCCGTCGCACTCACCGCGCTCGAGGCCACGGTCATCGTGGCGGGCGCAGCGGGAGAACGGCGTGTGCTCATGTCCGACTTCTACGACGCGACGGATGTGACGCGCGAGACGGTGCTCGCACACGGCGAGTACGTGCAGGCCGTGGAACTCCCCGCGGGCAGCGCGAGCGCGGTGCAGCGGTACGACAAGCTGATGCAGCGCGCCAGCTGGGACTTCGCCCTGGTCTCGCTCGCGGCGGTGCGGCGCACGGACGGCGACGTGCGGCTGGTGCTGGGCGGCGTTGCCCCGCGTCCATGGCGCGTGACGTCCAGCATCGAAGAGGACATTGCGAGCGGTGGCCTCGACGACGAAACGATCGCGGTGCTCGCCGAGCGTGCGTTGTACGATGCTGCGCCGCTGTCGCAGAACGGGTACAAGGTGACGCAGGCGGAAGCCCTGCTGCGTCGCGCCATCAAGGCGATTGCCCAGTGAGCGCCACACGCCAGCATCCGTTCGCATGCGCGATCCTCGCGGCGGGCGCCGGCACGCGTTTCGGCGAGCCCAAGGTGAATGCGCCGTGGTCCGACGGGGTGCGCTTCCTCGATCGTGTCGTGCAACTCGCGCAGTGGACCGGCGCCGACCCGATCATCGCGGTCGTGCCGCCCGAGACCATGGTGCCGGAGGGAGTTCGCGTCGTGATCAACGCCAACGCGCGCGGCGAACAGATCGCGTCGCTCCGCCTCGCGCTCGCCCAGCTCACCAACAGTCCGGCAACCGGCGTGCTGGTGTGGCCGGTCGACCATCCCGCAGTGGAGCTCGCGAGCGCACTGGCCGTGCTCGACGCCGCTCGACGGTCCGATCAACCGATCGTCGTGCCGGTGCATGAGGGCCGTCGCGGGCATCCGGCCTGGTTTGATCGATCGGTCTGGCGCGAGCTGGTGACGGTGCAGGACGGTGGCGCGCGTGCCGTCGTACAGGCGGACCCGTCGCGCGTGCTCGAGGTGAGCGTGCCGCACGCCGGCGTGAATCGCTACATCGACCCGCGCGACGACTTGGCGCGTGCGCAGGCGGGGGTGGCGTGACCGTGAACGGGTTTGCGCATGGCGTCGCGCATCTCATCGAGACCGGCACGACGCTCGCGCATCCGCTCATGACGCCGGTGGTGCGCATCGGCCGCGATCCGGAGAACGAGGTGCTCGTGCGCGACGCCACCGTGTCGCGACTGCACGCGGAAGTGCGATCGGCGTTTGGTACGCGCACCCTCACGGTCATGGGATCAACAGGTGCACGCGTCAACGATGAGCGTGTGGAGCGCCCGATGGTGCTCACGAGCGGTGACCTCATCGAGATCGGCAGCCGACGCTTCACCTACCACGAGGGCGACCTGCCGAACGGCGTGATGTCGTACGTGGGGCATGGCCAGGAGGCGCACGGCGATCCGCTGCTGTCGCGTACCACGCAGACCAATCCCGTGATTCGCATGGACGACCTGCCGCCTGCTGCTCCCGTGCGTCGCGGGTTCGACTGGGGCAACGTGGTGATCATCAGCGTCGCCTTCCTCTTCGGATGCTGCATGTACCTGGGCGGCATGCAGCGCTGATGGCGTGAGCCGCGCGCGCGTGGTCACGCAGGACCTGCCGCACGACCGCATGTCGCTGGTGTCGCCGTGAGCCGCGTGGCGTCGGACGCACGAGCGCGCGTTGTGGTCGTCACCGGGGCCGAGTCCACCGGCAAGTCCACGCTGGCCCTCGCACTCTCGCAGTCGCTCGGCGTGTCGCTCGGGCTCGAGTACGCGCGCGCGTATGCGGAGCGCGTGCAGCGGGAGCTCACGCCGGCGGATGTCGAACCCATCGCGCTCGGGCAGCGAGCGCTGGAAGACGCGGCAATCGCGCACGCCGACGGCGGCATCGTGGTGCTCGATACCGATCTGCTTTCCACGCTGCTGTACACGCGACACTACTACGGCGACGCGCACGTGCCGAGCTGGCTGCCGAAGGTGATCGCGTTGCGGACGCCGGCGCTGTACCTGCTGTGCGACACCGACATTCCGTGGACGCCGGACCCGGTGCGCGATTCGGCCGAGGCGCGCGAGGCGCAGCAGCGGACGTTCGTGGCGAGTGTGGAGGGGAGCGGCGCGATGGTGGTGCGCGTGCGTGGCGAGGAGTCGGTGCGGTTGGCGACGGCGCGTGCGGCGGTGCGCATGCTGGGTGCCCGCTAGCTGGCGGCACGTGCAGCTAACTCGTTGTATGGCAAACGAATAGCGCGCACAGCAATTCGCACACGTTTTTGTTGACGAAAGGCTCAAGTCCGGCTAGTTTTCGGGTCTGATGAGCGCCCCCGTCACCCTGTCCGGCTACCGCGGTATTCGCGGCGAGATCCTGATTGCGCTCAAGAAGGCGCAGCCGCTGACGGCGCGCGAACTGGGTGAGCGGTTTGACCTGACCGCGAACGCGCTGCGCCGGCATCTCGACCAGCTCGAAGCGGACGGCGTGGTGCGGCACGAGGCGCAGGTGCGCGGCGTCGGGGCGCCGGTGTTCGCGTACTCGCTTGCGGCCGAGGGCGAGTCGCTCTTTCCGTCGGCGTATGTGGCGGCGCTGGTGGAGGCGCTGGAGACCGTGCGCCAGCACGCGGGCACTGCCGGCGTGGTGGAGCTGTTCAAGCGTCGTTGGGATGCGCTGGCCGACACGGCGCGCCCGGAGCTGGAGCGCCTGGCGCTCCCGGAGCGGACGAAGCTGCTGGCGAGCTTGTTGTCGGAGCAGGGTTACATGGCGGAATCGGTCGCGCATAACGCCAATAGTGCGACACTAACAGAACACAATTGCGCCATTCGCGCAGTTGCGGAGCGGTTCCCCGAGATCTGTGAAGCGGAAACCGACTTTCTCGAGCTCATGCTCGGCGGTCGGGTTGAACGACAGGCGCACATCCTCAAGGGGTGCAATGCCTGCGAGTACACCATCACCACCGATGTCGTTCTGAACGATCCCGTCGTGCTGTGCGAAGCGGAGGTCCTGCTTGTGCCGCTGCTCAAGCGCGACAAGCAGATCCTTCGCTTCGCTCAGGATGACACTTCTCCCATGAGCACCACATGAGCACCGAAATCGAAGCACTCGTCAACCGCGAGTACCAGTACGGCTTCGTCACCGACATCGCCACCGACACCGTGGCGCCCGGCCTGAGCGAGGACGTCGTCGCGCTCATCTCGTCCAAGAAGAACGAGCCGCAGTGGCTCCTCGACTGGCGCCTCAAGGCGTACCGCCGCTGGCTCACGATGAAGGAGCCGCACTGGCCCAACGTCACCTACCCGCCCATCGACTACCAGGGCACCAGCTACTACTCGGCGCCCAAGAGCGTGAAGCCGCTCCAGTCGCTGGATGAGGTGGACCCGGAGCTGCTCAAGACCTACGCCAAGCTCGGCATTCCGCTCCTCGAGCAGAAGATGCTGAGCGGCGTGGCCGTGGACGCGATCTTCGATTCGGTGAGCGTCGGCACCACGATGAAGGAGGAGCTCCGCAAGCACGGCGTGATCTTCTGCTCCTTCACCGAGGCGGTGCACGAATTCCCCGAACTGATCCAGAAGTACCTGGGCTCGGTCGTGCCCTACTCCGACAACTTCTTTGCCGCGCTCAACTCCGCCGTCTTCAGCGACGGCTCCTTCTGCTACGTGCCGAAGGGAGTCCGCTGCCCGATGGAGCTCAGCACGTACTTCCGCATCAACGCCGCCGAGACGGGGCAGTTCGAGCGCACCCTGCTCGTGGCCGATGAAGGATCGTACGTGAGCTACCTCGAAGGGTGCACCGCCCCCAAGCGCTCGACCAACCAGCTGCATGCGGCCGTGGTGGAGCTCGTCGCGCTCGACGGCGCGACCATCAAGTACTCGACCGTGCAGAACTGGTACGCGGGCGACAAGGACGGCGTCGGCGGCATCTACAACTTCGTCACCAAGCGCGGCAAGGCGATGAAGGGGTCGAAGATCTCGTGGACACAGGTCGAGACCGGGTCGGCCATCACCTGGAAGTACCCGAGCGTGATCCTGCAGGGCGACGACTCCACCGGCGAGTTCTACTCGGTGGCTGTCGTCAACAACAAGCAGCAGGCCGACACGGGCACCAAGATGATCCACGTCGGCAAGAACACGAAGTCGACGATCGTCTCCAAGGGGATCAGCGCCGGCCAGGGACAGAACTCGTACCGCGGCAAGGTGCACATCCTCCCCAAGGCGAGTGGTGCGCGCAACTACACGCAGTGCGACTCGATGCTCGTCGGCAACGCCTGCGGCGCACACACCTTCCCGTACATCGAAGTCGAGAACAAGACCGCGACGCTCGAACACGAGGCCAGCACCTCGAAGATCGGCGAAGACCAGATCTTCTACCTCAAGCAGCGCGGACTCTCGGCCGAACAGGCCGTGAGCATGATCGTGTCCGGGTTCTGTCGCGAAGTGTTCAAGGAACTGCCCATGGAGTTCGCGCTGGAGGCCCAGCAGTTGCTCGGCATCACGCTCGAGGGGTCCGTGGGGTAGGAGGGGAACGGAGGGCACGGAGCGTTGCGGGGGGCGGAGACACAGAACACACAGAGCTGCACAGAGGGTGCGCCGCGCGTGTGAGGTTCCGCCCCACCCCAACCCGCAGCTGTTCCCAGTAAGTGAAGGCCGCTCCTTTCTTTTGTTTTGTCCGATGCACGCCCTTGCCGTTGCCGTTGCCCTTGCCGTTGCCGTTCCGATAACCCCCAGCAGTTCTCTGTGAACCTCTACGTGCTCGGTGTCTCCCCCCCCGCACCTCTCCAGTACTTCTCGCTCTTCATCTCCGTAACCACCCCATGCTCCGCATACACGACCTGACCGCCTCCGTCTCCGACAAGCAGATCCTCAACGGCATCTCCCTCTCGGTCAACGCCGGCGAGGTCCACGCCATCATGGGCCCCAACGGCTCGGGCAAGTCCACCCTCGCGCAGGTCCTCGCGGGCCACCCGGCCTACGAAGTCACCGGCGGCACGATCACGTACGAAGGCGAAGACCTCACCGACATGGACCCCGAGGTCCGCGCCCAGAAGGGGGTCTTCCTCGCCTTCCAGTACCCGATCGAGATCCCCGGCGTGACCAACGCCTACTTCCTCCGCGCCGCGTACAACGAGATCCGCAAGGCGAAGGGGATGGACGAAGTCGATCCGATGGACTTCCTCGACCTCATGAGCGAGCGCCTCAAGCTCGTTGAGATGGATGAAGCCATGCTCCAGCGTTCCGTGAACGCCGGCTTCTCGGGTGGCGAGAAGAAGCGCAACGAGATCCTCCAGATGGCCGTGCTCGATCCCAAGCTCGCGATCCTCGACGAAACGGATTCGGGGCTCGACATCGACGCGCTGCGCATCGTTGCGGCCGGCGTGAACGCGCTCAAGAAGCCGACCAACGCGACGATCGTCGTGACGCACTACCAGCGCCTGCTCAACCACATCGTGCCCGACTTCGTGCATGTGCTGGCCGGTGGTCGCATCATCAAGAGCGGCGGCAAGGAGCTCGCACTCGAGCTCGAAGCGCAGGGCTACGACTGGCTCCTCGAGGAGGCGGGTCTGCCCGTGGGAGCGCACGCGTGAGCACCACCTTGGCTCCCGACTTCACGATGCAGACCGACGAGGCCGTCCGCACCGGCCCCGAGTGGCTGATCAAGACGCGCCGCGCGGCCATGGCCGAGTTCACGCGTCTGGGCTGGCCCACCCGTCGCATCGAGGACTGGCACTACACCAACCCGTCGGCGATCGCCGAGGGCGGCTTCCAGCTGGTGCCCGCGTCCGTGGCATCACACGTGACCGCGGCGGATGTCGCGCGCTACACCTTCGCGCAGGACGGGTGGCCGCTGCTCGTCTTCGTGAACGGGCGCTTCGATGCATCGCTCTCGAAGATGGCCGACCTGGGCGCCGGCGTCCGTGTGCAGACACTCGGCAACGCCCTGCGCGAAGACCGTGACTTCCTCGAGCCCAGGCTCGCCAAGGTCGCGCGTTTCGACGAGCATGCCTTCACCGCGCTCAACACCGCGTTCATGACCGAAGGCGCGGTCATCCATGTGGCGAAGGACACGGAGGTCGCGCTCCCGATTCACCTCCTGTTCATCGCGGACAGCGGCGCCGAGGGTGGCATCGTGCATCCGCGCGTGATCATCGCCGCCGAGCGTGCGTCGAAGGTGACCGTGCTGGAGAGCTGGGTGTCGATCGGCAATCCGCGCTACGTGTCGAACGTGGTGACGGAAGTGGATGTCGCCGAGGGCGCGACCGTGACGCACCTGAAGGTGCAGCGCGAGTCGACCGAGGCGTTTCACGTCGGCACCGTGCAGGTGAACCAGGCGAAGGATTCACACTTCGTGCAGTTCACGTACCAGGCGGGCGCCAAGCTGATGCGATCGAACGTGTACACGCACCTGAACGGCCCGGGCTGCGGCTCGACGCTCAACGGGCTCGTGCTCGCCGATGCACAGCAGCACCTGGACACGCAGACGCGCATCGAGCACATCGCCCCCAATTGTTATTCGCGCGAGCTGTACAAGGGGGTGCTCGACGGCGAGGGGCACGGCGTGTTCAACGGCAAGGTGTATGTACACCCCGAGGCGCAGAAGACGGACGGCAAGCAGGAGAACCACACGCTGCTGCTGTCGGATGATGCGACGATCGACACCAAGCCGCAGCTCGAGATCTTTGCCGACGACGTGCGGTGTACGCACGGCGCGACGGTGGGGCGGATCGACGCGATGGCGGAGTTCTACATGGTGTCGCGCGGGATTTCCGCTGCGCATGCGCGGCAGTTGCTGGTGTATGCGTTCGCGGCGGATGTGCTCGAAACCATCGAGTGCGGGCCGGTGCGTGAGTCGCTGGAGGCGCTGGTGTTGGAGAGGTTTACGGGGGAGGGGTGAGGAGGACCGTTGCGGAGTGCGGGGGTGGGAGACACAGAGCACACCGAGGTTCACAGAGGAAAAGCAAGAAGCAGGGGAACGGCAACAGCACAAGCAGAAGCTCTGGCCGGCCGTTTGACTCGTTCATGACGATGGGAGGCTCGCGCTGCCGTTTTCGTTCTCTGTGAACCTCTGTGTGGGCGGTGGGGGGGGCCGCGGGGGGGGGGGGGGGGGGGGGGGGGGGGGGGGGGGGGGGGGGGGG